>JAFGKX010000102.1 GCA_016928375.1 Candidatus Omnitrophota bacterium
GTATACATAATCCGTATATTATTTTCTCGCTCATTATGATATCAGCCGGTATCTTAATAAGCATATTTATTTATATGAATAAATATAAAGAAAAAATACTAAAACCCGTTGTTTTTTCTTTGATAATCGTTGATTTGTATGTTTATGGCTCTTATGGGTCGGGTTTTACTAACATGGCTTCTTTAAATTATATTCAGCGCCCAAGCGCAGAAATTTTAAATGTGTTAAAATCCGATAACAGTTTTTTTAGGATAATGCCTTTTGATTTGTTGGATAATAATATGCCGCAGTGGGTGAAACCTAACGCTAATATGCTATACAATATTGACAGTATAGCAGCATATACTCCTTTGGTTAACAGCAATTACAAAAGCGAACTTTCGCCCTTAGAGGTTGTGGATGATTCTTTGGGTTTTTTGCACCCTGCTGCAGGAGCTTTGGCAGAGAAGTACCAAGCACTTCGATTGCTAAATGTTAAATATATAATTTCCGCTAAACGAATAGATGCGGGGTTTTTGAAAAATGTTACTTCAAATGGCAATATTTTTATTTATGAGGTGAGCGATTATCTTCCAAGGATATTTTTTACGATAAACATAGATAGTATTATTTCGGTAAGCCCGGCAGAATATTTTAAAATAATAGAATATAAAGACGGTTTTGCCAAAGTAGAATTAAAAACAGGCACAGAAGGATTCCTTGTGCTATCTGAAAATTATTTTGCAGGATGGTCAGCTTATGTCGATGGTGTCAAAACAAAACCAATGCTGGTGAAAAATTTAATCCAGGCAGTGAAACTTGAAAAAGGGCCGCATGCAGTGATTTTTAAGTATAACCCAGTTTATTATACAGGAAAGAAATGAAATATATTGTTTTGTGTGTGTTGCTTGCAGCTGTTTTTACCTTTATGGCAATATCAAGCGCGCTTTGGCATTCCGGCACCTGCGATGAAATAGCTCATCATATACCATCAGGTGTGGTTTCTATTGTGAAAGGTGATTTGAAAATGGACACATCGCAGCCGCCGTTATCAAGATATATAATAGCAGCTCCGGTAGTGTGGTTATTAAAACCTGCTTTGCCTGATGATTCTAAGGAATGGAGGAAAGAAGACAGGGCAGAATTTGGCAGGGATTTTTTCTTTAAATATAATAACAACTCAAAGCAGATATTATTTACTGCCAGGATGGCAGTGGTATTCACTGGCATCCTGGCGGGTTTACTTATTTTTACGTGGACAAAACAATTGTACGGATTATCAGCAGCTGGTTTTGCGCTGTTTTTGTATTGTTTTTCACCTGATATGATCGCGCATAGTGGTTTGGCAACAACTGATATTATAAATATGCTTTTCGTTTTTTTAAGCTGTTATACAGTCTGGTTTTTTATGTGCGAGCCTAATATGTTAAATCTTTTTTTAGCAGGCATAAGCTTAGGGCTTGCCGAGCTTTCCAAATATTCCGCCATAATGTTGTATTTTATATTTTTAGCATTATTTTTTATAGCAATCAAAAAGAATCAACAGTCAGCCAGAGGAATGTTTTGGAAAATATTGATAATTTTTGCTCTGTCGGTAATTGTCGCATGGGCCGGATATGGGTTTAGTATTGAGCCATTATTGAAAAATGCTATGCGCTCAGATGAAAAATTACAGCTTTTGACAGCTATGGCGCACAGGCCTTTGCCTTTTTTGATCAATTTCCCTATTCCGCTTGGCGAATATATCTTGGGCATTCTGGGGATTGCAAATCATGGACATGCAGGGCATATGACTTATTTTCTTGGCAAGTGGTCCCAGCAAGGAAGCCCCTTGTATTTTTTAACGGCATTTTTAATAAAAACTCCGATACCAGTACTGTTATTTTTAATTTCAGGGCTGGTTATTTCTTTAAGGAAAAAGTTTTCCATAAACGAGTATTTTATATTTATGCCCTTGCTGGTATGTTTTATTTTTGCATCTATTTCCAATCTTCAGATAGGAATAAGGCATCTTTTTCCAATATATCCGTTTTGTTTTATTATTGCAGGGCAAGCTGTGTATCTTTGGCGCTATAAAATCGCAAAGATTGCTTTACCTGTTATTTGTGCATGGTATTTACTGATTGCTTTTGATGCATGGCCCAATTACTTAAGCTATTTTAATGAATTCGCAGGCGGGCCTGATAACGGCTGGAAATATTTAAGGGATTCTAATATAGACTGGGGGCAAGATTTACCTGCGCTTTCTGAATATATGGCTAAAAACAATGTAAAAGAAATATCTCTGGAGTATTTCGGTGAAGATGCTCCGCATGTTTATAATATTAATTTTAGGAAATTAAGCAGCAGCGAATATGATATGCCACAGCAGAGAATGTACGCAGTGAGTGCCCAGTATCTTGAGCATGTCAAATGGTCGCAAAATCATCAGCCCGTTGCTAAAGCAGGTAAGTCCATATTCATATATGACTTTAAGGATAAGAAATGAAATCATTGTTTCATAATATAATTTTATTTGTGTTGAGCATTGTTATTTCTTTTTTGGTATTATCATGCATCCTAAGAATATTTTTTCCAATATATTCTCCAAATGCTAAAAGTAAGCATAAGAACGATAATTTTTTTGAGTATAGCAGCAAATACGGCTGGTTTCATAAAAAAAATATTTCAACGTGGATAGAAACGCAGGAATATGCCACTAAAGTTTACATAAACAATAAAAATTTAAGAGGTAAAGAGCATCCGTACGAAAAGCCCAAAGGCGCAAAGCGGATAATTGTTTTAGGTGATTCATTCGCATTTGGGCTTGGTGTAGAAGATGAGGAAACTTTTTCCTATAAGCTTGAGCAGTTGTTTAAGGCAAATGGTGAGAATGTGGAAGTTGTAAATATGGGTGTTGATGGTTTTGGCACAACCCAGGAGTGGTTGCTTTTAAAAGAAGAGGGGATAAAATATTCACCCGATATGATAATATGCCTGTTTTTTACTGGCAATGACATTGAAAACAACAGCCGAGGCTTTGAATACGGGCAAAATAAACCGTTTTTTACCATTAAAAACAATAATCTAGTGCTAGAAAATTATCCAGTGCCGAAAAATTCCGCTAATGCTGGCTATTCACAGGAGCAAGAATCAAGGTGGAGAGTGAATATTCCGGTAATAAAAAAATTTCTGCAAACACACAGCTATGCGTATGTTTTTTTGCGGCTTAGGTATAATTATCTACTTTATAGGCTCGGCATAAGAAGCAGCTTTGATAATAATTCCGGTTCTCAGGCGTGGGATATAACAAAAGCTATTTTTTTAAAGATGAATGATTATTGTCACAACAATAAAATAAAGTTTCTGAATGTGCTTGTTCCAACGAAGGAGCAGATGCTTTCAATAGAACCGATTGATATTCAGAAGAAAATCGCAGCTTTTTTTAATGATAATAAATTAGATTACCTGGATTTGTTCCCATCACTGGTCCACAGAAAAGATCTAAACTTTACCATAGATTCTCACTGGAATAAAAAAGGCCACGAATATATTGCGAAACTTTTATATGAGAGATTAAAGCAATCATATGAATAGCTACAAAAATAAGTTCAGTATAGCGATTATTATTTTGGCATTGGGATTTTTGCTAGTCCCGATTATAAGTTACATACGCTATCTTGCCATGGATTATAATTATCCTCCGGTCAGCGCGGAAGTCAGGATGCCGGCCGTGTTAATATTTACTCTTTTGTCATATGCATACTGGATCTTTTTGAATAGCGAAAGATTAAATTTCGAAACAAAACCGAAGAAAAGCGTTGTATTCGCTGTTTTTGCGCTGGGTGTTTTTCTTTGCTCTATATATCCGTTATTTTCCATTGATTTATACGAATATATTATAAGAGGCCGTATATTTACGGTTTATCACGCGAACCCTTACATATACACACCGATACAATTTACGCAGGACTTGTTTTACAACATACCTACTGCCAAGATATTCTGGGAAAAATCAACCATGATCTATGGGCCTGTGTGGACATATATCGTCTCTGCTGTGACTATGATTGCTGGAAATAGTATCTTTGTTAATCTTTTCCTGCTTAAATTAGTGCTGTTCATGCTTCACGTGCTTTGCGCATTTTCTATATACAAAATAGCAGTAGAGCTTAAGATAGAATCGCCTGTTAAAGCAGCATATGCCTACCTGCTTAATCCGTTTATATTGATAGTCACGGCAGTAGATGGGCATATGGATACATCCATGATATGCTTTTTATTGTTATCTCTGTATTTGCTTTACAAAGGAAGGATTTATTTGTCATTTTTTACACTTTCTATCTCAATTATGACGAAATATTTTTCTGTTTTTATAGCCCCTTTCTACATAATATATCTTTATGCCCATATACAGGATAAAAGGGTGCTGTTTAAAAAGCTGTTTATCTCATTTGTTGTTTCTGCTGTTACTATATTGATTGCTTACCTGCCGTTTTGTAAGGGGTTTCGGGTGTTTTCGGAATTTAAAACCATGCTGACAGGAATAGATTCAACTACTTTTACATATTGGTATAATAAACTATTGTGTTTTTTATTGCCGGGCATAAGCCTTGAGGTATTTCGTTATTTATGTTACGCATTTTTCGCACTTATATATTTTTCTTTGTTGGTATTTTTTGTATTCTCGAAAAATAAAGCGCAAAAATTGCCGCTTATGATTTTATTGGTTTTTTCAGCCTATATAATATTTGCCGCATTTCAGTTAAACCCATGGTATCTTTTGATGATAATACCGTTTATATTGATTTCCGATATACCTAAAA
>JAFGKX010000103.1 GCA_016928375.1 Candidatus Omnitrophota bacterium
AGCTCGCTCATCAGCCTGTCCGGCAGGGTATCTTTATACTGAGTAATACCTATGTCTCTGCTGACCGCGGGGTAATTGCCTTCTATAATATTAATGGTAGCTACCTCTTCTATCCTGTTAAGCTGCAAGAGCGCAACTGTTTCGTCTTTTTTGAATTTATTATTCACTCCCAGTACTTTTAATAACGCAAGAGGCGCAATATCTATTCCGGCTATCTTGTCTATACCTGCGCTTTGCAGATATTTAAGCTGCAGCTCTACATCTTTTTTCTGCGCAGCTGCAAAGAAAATGCTCATAGTTTTAGTTTCTTTTGCGGTATTTATTATCTTAAAATCCGATATTACCTCGTCTATTTTAAATGGGATATATTTTTTCGCTTCAAATCTTATTGCCTGCCCCTGTTCCGTCTTGTGCAAAACAGGCATATTAAAATGCCTGACCATAATTGCCGATTCAGGCAGAGATGTAAATATTTCGTCAGGTTTTGCCTTTACCTTGCTGAAAAAAAGCTCCAGGGCCTCTTTTATATCTTTATTAATATGGCTTTCTTCGTTATTATGCGTATCCGGGGTTTTTATTTCCTTTGTTGCATAATCAATCAACAGAGGCCTGTAGATACTGCCCGAAACACAAGCGATATCTATAAATTTTCTTCCTATGTATATTCCTATGCCGCGTTTTGCCATTCTATATTCCTCTGCCCATAATTTTTTTAAGCGCTATTATATCCTTTTCCGTATATTCTCTCCAGCTGTTCAGCTTATTCCTGTGCGCTTTAGGAAATGTCCCTTTTATCTCATATCTTATTAAAGTCTGCTTGGATATGCTTAAAGCCCGGGCAGCTTCATTAACTGAGTAATATCTTTCCGCTCGCATTTGTCCTTAAAACCTCCTCAAAACATGCTGTTATTACCTGAGTATACCTGATACATCTTGATACAGCGTGAGGGGAGTATATATGATTTGATAAAATTAGTCAAGTGGATTTATTGGGTAATTTTAGGGCAAAATCTCTTTTTTTCTCATTTTTCCTATCTTATTCTCTCTTTTTCTATTATTTTCACTTTTTTGTATTTTTAAAAGATAAAGTCCGGCAACAATTTGAGCAGGGCGTTATTGGGACAAGCGTCCCTGCGAGAATTGATTGCCGGACTTTATCTTAAATATACTCGAGGCACTCGCGCGCCCACATTACAGGTAATCTCATAAGGAATAGTACAACAAAGCTGCGCTATCTCTTCTACTGTTATGCAGTTCTCCCCCTGTTTCCCTATAAGCACGACTTCATCTCCGATACGGCATTTTTTTATATGGCCTACATCTACCATGAACTGGTCCATGCATATTTTTCCCGCAATCTTCGCTCTTTTACCGCGGACCAAAACACTGCCTTTGTTGGAAAGAAGCCTGTTGTATCCGTCGCCGTAACCTATGGGTATTGTGGCTATCCTAGTATGCTTTTTCGTCGCGTATGTTCCGGAATAGCTTATTCTTCTGCCTGCCGGTGTATCTTTTATGTAAGATATTCTGCTTTTTAAGGTTAAGGCCGGTTTCAAAGAAATGATATTTTTGAATTCTTTGTTTGGGTAAAGCCCGTATATCATAATACCGGGCCTTATTATATTAAGATGACAGCTTCTGTAGTTTATGGCTGCGGCACTGTTTGCGGCGTGCTTGTATTTTATGTCCAGGCCGGTATTTTTCAGGTCCTTCACCAGAAACAGAAAATTATTTATCTGCGTGCCGGTCACAACCATATCTTCGTCAGCGCTTGAAAAATGTGTAAATATGCCTTCTATTGTTAAATTTTTAAGTTTGATTATTTCCCGGATAAATTTAATCGCTTCTTTATGCCAGATCCCCAAACGGCCCATGCCGGTATCCACCTTTATATGTATCTTGGCTTTGGATTTTATTTTTTTGGCATACTGATTTATAGCCCCGGCAAGATTTAAATCCGGAACTGTTTGCGTTATACCATATTTAAAAATAGCCTCGATCTCAGGGCTTGTTATCGCGGTTAAATTCAATACAGGTGTTTTTATTCCGCATTTTTTAAGCTGCACAGCTTCATCTATGGTGCCTGTTCCTAAATAATCCGCGCCGCAGTCCTGCAGCGTTTCAGCTATCCTGACAAGGCCATGGCCGTATGCATTGGCTTTAACCGGCACCAATATCTTTGTTGGCTTGCCGGCCATTTTTCTAAACTGGAAAAAATTATGCCGAATGGCTGATAAATCTATTTCTGCCCGGGTGGGCCTATATGTCGGTGCTTTTTCAACCATTAATTATTAACTTTCTTAATCTGGCATTCTTTCGGATAAATATATAAAGGCAGCAGCTCAAAAGGATCTTCCGCGGCTGCTTTTGCGTGTTTTTTCAGGGCGAGCTTTGCCAGAAATTTGGCATCCGGATGCCAAAGCTTTTCTTCTTCGGCTATCGATATTTTGTTTTTATGCTGCAGCATCTCATTTTTATAAATCGCGACTGCGTTGCCTGAAATAATTGTCGGCTTTTTTATTTTCGTGATGATGTTTTCTATTTTATCCAGCATAAAACCCGAAACAGGGATTATGCTGCCTGATTTTTTGCTATAGAACCTGGCATAGACTTTACCTTGCCTTGCGTCAGTCATAACGCAAATATCAGATGCCTGATTCAAATTACGCGCTATCACATCAAAACTTGAAATTCCTATCAATGGTTTCTTTAAGGTAATGCTTAAAGCGCGAAATGTCGCAAGCGAGGCCCTTAAACCCGTAAATGACCCGGGGCCTATGCCTATGCAAAAAAGATCTATTTTTTTAATATCACAGCCGGCCTTATTCAAAAGTTTATCTATTATAGGTATAAGCGCCGAACCAAGGCTCCTTGAATAGGGCTTGTGCACGCTTGCTTTTATTTTTTTCGCATCTAAAAGCGCAACGCTAACTATGTTCGTTGATGTATCTGCCGCTAATATTTTCATATCTTTTGCCATGAGCCTTAAGGATGATCTGCCTTGAACTATTTTTTAAAATATTTATATTTATACCAAGGTATTCTTTAGGCAATAACTCTTTTGTTTTCTCCGCCCATTCTATTACACATACCCCGTTTGAGTAAAAATATTCCTCAATCCCAAGTTCCTGTATATCTAAAATATTATCCAGGCGGTATAAATCAAAATGATAAAGCGTAAGCCTTCCTTTATACTCCCTTATTAGCACAAAAGACGGTGAATTTACATAAACGGAATTTTTTACGCCTAAGCCTTTGGCTATGCCTTTTGTGAGCGTAGTCTTGCCGCTTCCTAAGGTACCTGTAAGCGCTATTACATCATTTGGCTTTAAGTGCCCGGCGAGTTCGCTGCCGAATTCGATGGTATCCTGCGCTGTTTTGGTAATCATATCAAAAATGCCTGTAACCTGAAGGTGTTAATATCCTGCTTTTTCCATTTTTCGTAATAAACGTTATTTTTCCAATATCGCCGGTAATTTCCCCTATGGGAGTTACTTTTATATTTTTTATTTTTACCGCTTTTTGCAGCCTGGTTGCGCAGCGCCTGTTTACGGTAAACAATAATTCAAATTGCTCGCCTGTGGATAAAATGCTTTCATTGAAATTACCTTTATAAGGCAAAAGTGACTCATATATGCGCGCGCCTTTTCTGCTTGTGTTTATTATGTGCCCAAGATCCGAGGACAGCCCGTCTGAAATATCTATCATCGAATTTATTTTAAAATTATTTATTAAAAACTGCGATTCTTTTATCTTGGGAGTAAATCCCAAATCATCCGGAGCGCGCTTAAGGCTGCCTGTTATAAATATAATGTCAGATTTTTTTGCGCCGCTTCGCAAAACAAGGCGGCTTTTATCCGTCTCGCCTATCATAGCAACGGATATCACAATTTTATCGGATGAATTTGTATCGCCGCCTACGATATCTACGTTAAATGCCGATGCGGCGCTAAGCATACCTTTATATAATTTTTCCGCAAAATTAACTGTCGTATTTTTAGGAAAGCCTGCGGATACAACAGCCCATTTAGGGATTCCGCCGCAGGCAGCTATATCGCTTATATTAACCGCAAGCGCTTTGTATCCTATTTGCTGCGGGGCCGCTTCTTTTAATTTAAAGTGCACGCCTTCGAGTATCATATCCGTTGTAAAAAGCAGGTATTTATTCCCTGTATACTTTAATACCGCGCAGTCATCGCCTATACCCTTAATAACAGAGGGGTGAATCTTTGTAATTTTCGATATTTTATTTATAAGCCCGAATTCGCCTATTGTTTTAAGTTTCATGGTAGCAACACCGTCATTGCGAGGAGCTCCGAAGGAGCGACGAAGCCTGCCTTGCCGGCAGGCAGGCAATCTCTTTTTTTAAGATTGCTTCGCTCCTGCTTCGGCTCTACCTCGCAGTCGCTCGCAATGACGACAGTGTATCCTTGTATGGTTTTTTAAAAATTCCTTTTTCCGTTACAAATGCTGTTACCAGACAGGCCTGAGTAACGTCAAATGCCGGATTGTAAACTTTCACATTTTTAGGCGATATGTAATTATTTTTTATTTTTCTTACCTCATCCGCGGGCCTTTGCTCTATTGATATTTCTTTCCCGGTTTTTATATTAAAATCAAAAGTTGAGCTCGGCGCCAAAACATAAAACGGGATCTTGTGCACCTTTGCGAGCACTGCCAGAGAATATGTGCCTATTTTATTGGCAAAATCCCCGTTTTTGGCAATGCGGTCTGCGCCAACCAATATTTTGTTTATTTTCCCGGATTTAATAAGAGATGCGGCCGTATTATCGCATATAAGCGTGACATCTATGCCTTTTTTGCGCAATTCCCATGCTGTCAGGCGCGCGCCCTGCAGCAACGGACGGGTTTCATCCGCGTAAACTTTTATTTTCTTCTTCTGTTTTTTGGCTTTATATATAGCGGATAACGCGGTTCCGCTGCCGGCAGTGGCAAGCAAACCGGCATTGCAATGAGTAAGTATAGCATCGTTACTTTTTATGAGTTTTGAGCCAAATATGCCTATTTTATCGCACATCAATTCATCTTCCTGTTGTATTTTTTTAGCTTCGTTAAGCAATATGTTTTTTATCGCGCTGACAGATTTTTTACGGTTTCTCACAGCAACGGCCTTCATTTTGTCCGCTGCCCAGAAAAGATTTACTGCGGTGGGCCTGGCGCTTATTATATTTTTTATAATACCGTCGAGTTTTTTAAAAAATACGCTGCTGCCGCTTGTTTTTACTGCCTTAGCCAAAATAGCTATTGCATAGGCTGCGGCAACGCCTATCGCGGGAGCGCCCCTCACTGCCAGTGTTTTTATGGC
>JAFGKX010000104.1 GCA_016928375.1 Candidatus Omnitrophota bacterium
CACCAAACCTACCCCGCTATTAGAAGAAGAAGTCGCCGCTATTCTTAAACAAGCAGAGGAAAAAAAGGAAAAGCCCACGCCTAAGATAATATTTGAAAAAGGCGAAGGCGTTAAAATAACAGACGGCCCGTTTACGAATTTTAACGGCGTTGTAGATGAGATTAATCCGGAAAAAGGAAAAGTTAAAGTATCTGTGATGATATTCGGCAGGCCCACTCCGGTCGAGCTTGAATGTTGGCAGGTAGAAAAGGTTTAAAGATATGGCAGCTCCAGTCAAAAAAAAGAAAAAGCCGATAAAGGTAAAGATAAAATTGTATTGCCCTGCAGGCGCCGCTAATCCGGCTCCGCCGGTAGGCCCGGCATTAGGCCAGCACGGCGTTAATATAATGGAATTCTGCAAGTCATTTAACGAGCAGACAAAAAATAGAGAAGGGCTTACGCTGCCGGTAGTTATAGACGTATACGAAGACAGAACGTTTTCTTTTATTATAAAAAGCCCGCCATGCTCCGTATTGCTTAAAAAGGCGGCTAATATTGCAAAGGCATCCGGCGTACCAAATAAAGAAAAAGTCGGGAAAGTAACAAAAGAGCAGGTTGCTGCTATAGCAAAAGAAAAAATGGCTGATTTGAATACCGATAATATAGAAATGGCAATGAAGGTTGTTAAGGGCACAGCCCGCAGTATGGGCATAGATATAGAAGGATAAAATAAAAATACAAATGGCTATATCAACAAGCAAAAGAATGAAGCAGGCAAAGGGTTTGGTGGAACAGTCAAAATCCTATAAACTTGAAGAGGCGGTGTCTATTTTAAAAAAGGCTCCGCAGCCAAAATTTAACCAAAGCGTAGAGCTGGCGGTAAAATTGAATTTGGACATGAAAGAGAATCCTCAGCCGGTAAGAGGGACTGTCGTTCTTCCGCACGGCACCGGCAGGGCCGTAAAGGTAGCTGTTTTTTGTAAGGAAAATCACGCTCAGGCTGCAAAAGAGGCAGGGGCGGATATAGTGGGCGCCGAGGACCTGATTAAAAAAGTTTCAGAAGGATTTATGGATTTCGATGTAGCAGTTGCGATGCCTGATATGATGAAAGATTTAGCGAAACTCGGAAAAATATTAGGCCCGCGCGGCCTTATGCCCAGCCCTAAAGCAGGTACTGTAACCGATGATGTGGCAGCTGCAGTCAGCCAGACGAAAAAAGGCAAAGTTGAATTCAAGATGGATAAAGGCGCATGCATTAATATGGCTGTCGGAAAAGTAGCATTCGAAGAAATCGCCATATGCGAAAACGCAAGAGTACTTATACAGGCAATAAAGCATAATAAACCTGCTCACGTAAAAGGACAATTCATAAAAAGCGTCAGCATGTCGACAACTATGGGCCCAGGCGTAAGGCTGGATCCTCAGGAGTATAGATAAAATGGCCGAAAAACAGGTAAAACCGGGCAAGCTGTTAAAGAAACACATGATAGATCAGATAGCGAAGCGTTTTAAAACTGCTACCCATATGCTTATAACCGACTGCGGTAAACTTACAAACAAACAGTCGGAGGATTTAAGGCGCAGGCTTAAAAAAGTATCCAGTGATTACCTCGCTGTTAAAAATTCAATGTGTATCAAGGCGCTGGAGAAGCTTAAAATAGAGGGTTTGGCGGAACATATTAAAAGTACATGCGGAATTTCTTTCGGATCAAACGACCCAATTGCTGCCTGCAAAGTGCTGGCGGAATTTGCAAAAGAAAGCGAAAAATTACAGCTTAAAGCTGCTTATATAGACGGGAAGATAATTACCGAAGACAGTTTAAAGAAATTAGCATTAATACCATCAAGAGAAGTGTTGCTGACAAAATTGGTAATGTGCCTTAACAGCCCTGTGCGTGGTATGGTTATGGCGCTGTCGGCAATCAACGGCAAATTTGTATACGCATTGAACGCAATAAAAGAACAAAAGGAAAGGGCCCCTCGCTAGTAACAAGTCCTCGCGCTTGCTCGCCTGCCTGCCGGCAAGGCAGGGACTTTAGTAGTGCTCGGGACAATCTTAACTTCGTTAAAATTGGAGGAAAATAAAATGGCTGACGAAGCAAAAAAAGATGTTGTGATGACGAAAGAACAGGAGGAATTTGTTAAAAAGGTAGAGAGTATGTCTGTTCTTGAGCTGGCAGAACTGGTAAAAGTGCTTGAGCAGAAATTCGGCGTTTCCGCAGCTGCACCGGTTATGGTTGCAGGCGCAGGCGCTGCTGCCGCAGAAGCTGTTGAAGAAAAAACTACCTTTAATGTCGAGCTTACCGAGACAGGAGCCAACAAGATACAGGTTATAAAAGAGATACGTTCTATAACCACCCTGGGCTTAAAAGAAGCAAAGGATCTTGTTGATGCCGCGCCTAAAGTGGTAAAAGAAAATGCGACAAAAGAAGAGGCAGATCAGATTAAGAAAAAACTGGAAACTGCCGGCGCAAAAGTAACTTTAAAGTAGTAAAACTTAAAAAATCCGGATCTGTAATGGCCGAGAGGAATTGCAATGCCTTTAAAAATAAAAGATTTCTCAAAACTTAAGCAGGCGCATAGAATACCGAACCTGCTGGATATACAGCTTGATTCTTATAAAGAGTTCCTGCAGGCAGACGTGCCTAAAAATAAGCGCAAAAGCCATGGGCTGCAGCAAGTATTCGAAGAGGTGTTCCCGATAGAAAGTTACGACGGGGAATACCACCTTGAATTTGTGAATTATACGCTTGCAAAACCAAAATACGATATTGATGAATGTAAATCCAGGGGCATGACCTATGCAGCTGTTTTAAAGATAAAAGTTAAGCTTAAAGGCAAAAAAGAAGTAAAAGAGCAGGAAGTTTACATAGGCGAGCTTCCTCTGATGACTTCCGTCGGCACATTCATAATAAACGGAGACGAGCGCGTCGTAGTCAGCCAGATGCACCGCTCTCCGGGAATATCCTTTGAATGTGAACCGCATATAAGCGGCAAAAAATTATATTCAGCCAGGATAATACCTTACAGGGGAGCATGGATTGAATTCGAGTTCGATGCAAACGGTATTTTACACGTTGTTATCGACAGGCGTAGAAAAATTTTAGCAACTGTACTGCTCAGGGCCATGGGGCTTGCAAAAGACGAAGATATATTAGCGGAATTCGGCGGCGTAAAAGAAATAAATTCTCCGGACAAGAATGGCCTTAAAGGGCTGCTTGGATTATTTAATGCTACGGATATCGTTGAAGATGAAACAGAAACAGTACTTTTGGCTAAACATGAAAAGATTACCACAGAGACAGTAGAGAAACTAAGCCAGCATAAGATAAAGTTAATCAAAGTGGTGGAGCGGCCCGTAAAGGAAATTATGGACACGCTGCATAAAGACCACTTCAAGAATAAAGAAGACGCGCTCCTTGACATATACAGAAAACTTCGCCCGGGAGACCCGCCGACTATCGAAAGCGCAAGCTCTCTTATTGAAAAAATGTTTTTAGATGGAAAAAGATACGACCTGGGCCGGGTTGGGCGCTATATTCTGAATAAAAAACTGGACATGAAGGCTTCTTTGTCGAAGCGTATTATTGACCTTACAACGATAATAGCCGCAATAAAAGAGCTCATAAGGCGAAAACAGGCCGAGGCTGAACCTGACGATATAGACCATCTGGGCAACAGGCGCGTGCGCACCGTAGGAGAGCTTCTGCAGAATCAGTTCAGGATAGGTTTGGCAAGGATGGAACGTTCGGCAAAAGAAAGGCTATCTATATATGAGCTGGAAAATATATTGCCGTATAATCTGATTAATTCAAAAATAGTCGCTGCTATAGTAAGAGATTTCTTCGCAAGAAGCCAGCTTTCGCAGTTTATGGACCAGACCAATCCTTTAGCCGAAATGACGCACAAAAGACGCCTTTCTGCGTTGGGCCCGGGCGGGCTCTCGAGAGAAAGAGCAGGCTTTGAAGTAAGAGACGTGCATTATTCGCATTATGGGAGGATTTGTCCTATAGAAACACCAGAGGGGCCCAATATAGGCCTTATTGCGTCGCTTAGCACATACGCGCGCATCAATGAATTTGGTTTTATAGAAACGCCTTACAAAAAAGTAGAAGGCGGTAAAGTAATAGAAAAAATAGAATACCTTTCAGCGGATGTGGAAGATAAATATTATATAGCCCAGGCAAATTCAAAAGTTGATAAATCCGGCCGCTTTGAAGAAAAAATGATTTTCTGCCGTTATAAAAATAACTTTATAATGACGCCGGCCGATGATGTTCAGTATATGGACGTATCTCCTGCTCAATTAGTCAGTATCGCAGCGAGCCTTATACCGTTTTTAGAGCACGACGACGCAAATCGCGCGCTTATGGGCTCCAATATGCAGAGACAGGCGGTTCCGCTGTTGTATCCCGAAGCGCCTTTGGTCAATACAGGCATGGAGAGAAAATGCGCCTACGACTCAGGCGCTGTAATAGTGGCCAGCGCAGAGGGCACAGTAAAGCATGTTCAATCCGATCTTATACAAATCGGGCTGAATGAATATAAACTGAAAAAATTTAAAAGGTCAAACGCATCTACATGCGTTAATCAGAGGCCTATCGTAGAAGTAGGCGATAAGGTAAAAGAAGGCCAGGTAATAGCAGATGGCGCAGCTACTAAAGACGGAGATTTATCGTTGGGCAGGAATGTGTTGGTTGCGTTTATGCCATGGCGCGGATATAATTTTGAAGACGCTATTTTAATAAGCGAGAGGGCATTAAAGGAAGATGTCTTTACCTCGGTGCATATAGAAGAATTTGAAATAGAGGCGAGGGATACCAGGCTCGGCCCGGAAGAAATAACAAGAGATATACCAAATGTGGGCGAGGAAGCGCTCAACGACCTTGATCAGGACGGTATTATCAGGATAGGCGCGGAAGTAAGCGCAGGCGATATATTGGTGGGAAAAGTTTCTCCTAAAAGTGAAACTGAGCTTTCGCCTGAAGAAAAGCTGCTGCGCGCGATATTCGGAGAAAAAGCAGGCGACGTCAGAGATGCGTCACTCGTAGTGCCGCCGGGCATAGAAGGCATAGTCGTTGATGTTAAAATATTTTCGCGAAAAAGTAAAAAACCAAAAAGCAAAGAAGAGCTTAAGAAAGAGCTGGAAGGGATAGACGAGATAAGGAAATTTTATACGACTCAGATAAACAACCTGGAAAAAGAAAAATTGCAGAAACTGACAAAACTGCTTGTGGGCCAGAAGATTACTGCCGCGCTCCTTGACGAAGAAACCGGCGATATCGTAATCTCTTCGGGTAAGACAATAAAATCTTCGGATATGAAAAAGATCGCAAAATGCGACATGTCTACGTTGCGCTTAACCGAAGAAAATCAGATTGCCGAGGAAGAAATCGAAAAGGCAATGCGTATATTCGATGAGCAGATAGAAGAACTTATATATGAACAAGACAGAGAAATAGATAAAATTAAAAGAGGGGACGAGCTTCCTCCGGGAATACTTAAAAAGGTAGTAGTAAATATTGCAAGCAAGAGAAAAATAGCAGCCGGGGATAAAGTTGCCGGCCGCCATGGCAACAAAGGCGTAATTGCGAAAATAGTTCCCGAAGAAGATATGCCGTTTTTACCGGATGGTACGCATGTTGATATGGTTTTAAATCCTCTGGGCGTACCTTCGCGTATGAACGTAGGCCAAATATTGGAGACACATTTAGGGTGGGCAGGAAAAGTGCTTGGTTTTAAGGCAACCAGCCCTGTATTCGACGGAGCAAGCGAAATAGAGATTAAGCGGTATATGCACGAAGCAAAATTGCCGGAAAACGGTAAAATAGAATTAAGAGACGGATTTACCGGGGAACCTTTCCAGCAGCACGTCACTGTAGGATACATTTATATGCTGAAACTTATACATCTTGTGGATGATAAAATACACGCGCGTTCTATAGGCCCGTATTCGTTGGTTACGCAGCAGCCGCTCGGAGGAAAAGCGCAATTCGGAGGCCAAAGGCTCGGAGAAATGGAAGTTTGGGCGCTTGAGGCATATGGCGCTGCGCACACGTTACAGGAGCTTTTGACCGTAAAAAGCGACGATGTTTTAGGCAGGACGAAGGTATATGAATCAATAGTCAAAGGCGAACACGCATTGCAACCCGGAACTCCCGAGTCCTTTAATGTTCTGTTAAAAGAATTACAGAGTCTGGGGCTGGATATAAAAGTTGAAAAGGTAGACAAAGCTCATGATAGAGACTAAAAATTATTTTGATAAGGTGACCATAAAGATAGCGTCGCCGGAGACCATAAAATACTGGTCCAAGGGTGAGGTCAAAAAGCCCGAGACTATAAATTACAGGACGTTAAAACCTGAAAAAGACGGCCTTTTCTGCGAGAAGATATTCGGCCCGACTCACGACTGGGAATGCAGCTGCGGAAAATACAAGAGAATAAAACATAAAGGCATTGTCTGCGACCGGTGCGGCGTAGAAGTAACTTTATCGAGGGTCAGGCGCGAACGCATGGGCCATATTGAACTGGCAACCCCTGTTTCGCATATATGGTTTTTTAAAGTAAGCCCTTCCAAGATCGGCACTTTGCTTGGATTGACGCTGAGGCAGCTTGAAAAGGTGCTTTATTATGAAGAATATATAGTGTTGGACCCGGGAGAAGCCCCTATAAAACAAGGAGACCTTCTTAACGAGGAAAAATATAGAACATATAAGGAAAAATTCGGCGTATCTCTTAAGGCGCAAATGGGCGCGGAGGCGATAAGAAAGCTGTTATCCGATTTAGACCTTGGCAAGATAATATTAAAATTGAAAAAAGGCCTTAAAGATGCCAAGAGCGCGCAGTCCAAAAGAAGGTATGCTAAAACCCTGAAGACAATAGAGGCTTTTAAGAACAGCGATAATAAGCCCGAGTGGATGGTAATGGGCATTATCCCGGTTATACCGCCTGATCTTCGGCCGCTGGTTCCGCTTGAAGGCGGCAGATTTGCCACAAGCGATTTAAACGACCTGTACAGAAGGGTTATCAATAGAAATAACAGGCTTAAAAAATTAATGGAATTAAAAGCCCCGGAAGTAATTATAAGAAACGAAAAGAGAATGCTTCAGGAGGCTGTTGACGCGTTATTTGACAATGGCCGCCACGGCAGGCCGGTGCTCGGCCCGGGAAACAGGCCGCTTAAATCTTTAAGCGATATGCTAAAAGGAAAACAAGGCAGGTTCAGGCAAAACCTTCTCGGAAAAAGAGTCGACTATTCCGGCAGGTCGGTTATCGTAGTGGGGCCTGAATTAAAACTTCATCAGTGTGGGCTTCCCAAAAAGATGGCGCTGGAGCTTTTTGAGCCGTTTATCATAAAGAAATTAAGAGAAAAGGGTTTTGTGCACACGATTAAAAGCGCCAAGCGCATGGTGGAGAAAGCAGATCTAGAGGTATGGGATATATTGGATGAGGTAATAAAGGACCATCCTGTACTTTTAAACCGCGCTCCAACGCTGCATCGCCTGGGAATCCAGGCATTTCAGCCGATTCTTATAGAAGGCAAGGCCATAAAAATACATCCTCTTGTGTGTACGGCATTTAATGCGGATTTCGACGGAGATCAGATGGCAGTGCATGTCCCCCTTTCTATCGAAGCGCAGACAGAATCAATACTTTTGATGATGTCTACAAACAATATATTTTCACCCGCAAACGGAAATCCCATTACAACTCCTACTCAAGATATAGTTTTAGGGCTGCATTTCCTTACCAAGCAGAAGAGGGCTGTTGTCAGCGAAGATAAAAAATCCCCGCAAAACAGCGTTAAGACGTTTTCTTCCAATGGCGAGGTAATAGTAGCGTTTTCGGACAGGGAAATTGCGCTGCATGATACAATAAGAATAAAAATAAACAATGTCTTTATTGAAACTACGGTAGGCAGAATTTTATTTAATGAAATATTGCCCGATGGTTTTTCGTTTGTGAACGAAACGCTGAATAAATCAAAGATGCAAGGCATTGTGACCGATTGTTATAATAAATTCGGGCACCAGAGGACCGTTCAGCTGCTCGATGATTTAAAAGAACTCGGCTTTAAATGGGCGACATTAGCCGGATTGTCCATATCGATAGATGATTTGGTGCTGACTCCGGAAAAAGAAAAGATTATTAAGAGGGCGTACGAACAGGTAAAAGATGTCGAATCGCAATATAAAAAAGGCCTTATTACTGACAGGGAAAGATCGAACAAAGTTGTAGATATCTGGACTCACGCCACGGACCTTGTTTCGGAAAAAGTTTTAAAAGGCCTGGGGGATTTCAACCCGATATTCATGATGGCGGATTCCGGCGCGCGCGGATCCAAGCAGCAGATAAGACAGCTGGCGGGAATGCGCGGGCTTATGGCAAAACCATCGGGCGAGATTATCGAAAATCCGATAACTGCGAGTTTTCGTGAAGGCCTGACCGTTCTTGAATACTTTATTTCTACTCACGGCGCAAGAAAAGGTCTGGCAGATACAGCTCTTAAAACAGCGGATTCCGGATATCTTACAAGAAGGCTTGTGGATGTTGCGCAGGACGTTATAATTACGCAGGAAGACTGCAAAACTTTAAATGGTATATTGATAAGCGCTATCGTAGAAGGCGACGAGGTGGTAGTTCCTCTGAAGGAAAGAATAGTCGGAAGGATAGCCGTTGATAATATAGTAGATGTAATTACCGACGAGATAATAGTAAAAGCAAGTGAAGAAATAGATTCGGAAAAAGCCGATAAAATAGAGCTTGCAGGCGTCGAGAAAATCAGAATAAGGAGCGTGCTTACCTGTGAGTCAAAAAGAGGCGTTTGCGCCAAATGTTACGGAAGAAACCTTGCGACCGGAAAACTTGTAGAATTAGGCGAGGCCGTCGGCATAATAGCCGCTCAGTCAATAGGCGAACCCGGCACGCAGCTTACGATGAGAACATTTCACATAGGAGGCACTGCAAGCAGAATAGTCGAGCAGTCCAATATAAAAGCTAAAAATGACGGTATATTAAAATATCACGGTATAAAAATAGTGCAGCGCCAGGAAACAAAAGAAATAATCGTGCTCAACAGAAACGGGCAGGTCTCCATCAATGACGAGTCAGGCAGGGAATACGAAAGATATGCGGTTCCGCACGGCGCTATCATAAAAGTTCCGGAGGAAGGAAAAGTCAAAAAAGACGAAGTCTTCGTCCAGTGGGATCCTTACATGTCGCCTATTATTACCGAAATCAGCGGCATTGTGAGATTTGAGGATATAAGAGAAGGCGTTACCATGCGCCAGGAAACAAATCCGCAGACCAGGCTTGTCGATACGGTAATAATCGAACATAAGGGCGAATACCATCCGCAGGTAATAATTCAGAACGATAAAAAAGAAGTTTTAGCTATATATCCCATACCTGCGGGGGCGCACATAGTTGTTAAAAATACAGCGCAGACAAAGGCAGGGGACCTGCTGGCCAAGACGCCGAGGGTTATTACAAAAACAAAAGATATTACCGGCGGTTTGCCGCGCGTCGCGGAACTTTTTGAAGCGCGCCGTCCAAAAGACCCGGCAATTATAAGCGAGATAGACGGAATGATTGAATTCGGCGGTTCCAAAAAAGGGCAGAGAATCCTTCTTGTGAAGAGCCAGACCGGAATGAAAAAAGAATATCTGATACCATATGGAAAGCATTTAAATGTGTATAAGGGTGATATGGTTTATGCCGGAGAACAGCTGGTGGACGGGCCTATCGTACCGCAGGATATCTTAAGGGTTTCCGGAGATAAAGCGCTGCAGGAATATCTTGTTAATGAGGTGCAGGAAGTATACAGGCTTCAGGGCGTTAAGATAAATGATAAGCACATTGAAATCATAGTGCGCCAGATGCTTAAAAAGGTAAGGATAGATGATTCCGGGGACACCAGTTTATTGGTAGGCTCCCATGTGGATAAAGAAAAGTTCAAAGAAGAGAATCAGGAAGCGCTGAAGAAAAAAGGTAAGCCCGCCAGCGCAACGCAGATATTGCTGGGAATTACCAAGGCGTCTTTAAGCACGCAGAGTTTTATTTCTGCGGCAAGTTTCCAGGAAACTACAAGAGTTTTAACAGAGGCAGCGGCCGAAGGCAAAACCGACGATTTATACGGGCTGAAAGAAAATGTAATTATGGGCCATCTTATTCCCGCAGGTACGGGTTTTTATGCGCATAAAAATATAGAGATGGTCAAGATACCTGATATATTTTCAGAAAAGTTAGAAAAACAAGACAAGGCACCGACGGAACCAAAAGAGGAAAAGTCCGAAAACGTTGAAAAGCCTGCAAAAAAAAGAAAGAAAAAACCCGCCAAAAGCGGAAAATAAATTTCTACTGAGGATAATTTAATGCCAACAATAAATCAGCTGATAAGAAAAAGAAGAGACATCATAAGAAAGAAAACTAAATCCAGGGCCCTGGACAGGTGCCCGTTCAGAAGAGGGGTGTGCCTGCAGGTCAAGACAATGACTCCCAAGAAGCCTAATTCTGCTCTTCGTAAAATAGCAAGAGTAAGGCTTACCAACGGGGTTACTGTTACAGCTTATATCCCGGGCGAAGGCCATAACTTACAGGAGCATTCAATAGTGCTGGTAAGAGGCGGCAGAGTCAAGGATTTGCCGGGAGTAAGATACCATATAGTAAGAGGCACGCTGGATACGCAGGGTGTTGCAAACAGGCAAAAGAGCAGGTCCAAATACGGCACGAAACGCGGCAAAGGCACAGCCGTACAGTCATCTGCCAAACCTGGAGCTGCTAAGGAAGGGGCAAAATAATGAGACGAAGACGCGCGCCAAAGAGAGAAGTATTGCCTGATCCTAAATATAACTCAAAACTGGTTTCGAAATTTATGAATATAGTAATGCTTGAGGGCAAAAAATCTGTAGCCGAAAAAATAGTATACGGCGCATTTGAACAACTTAAGAAAAAAGCGCAGAAAGACGATGCGTTGGATGTTTTTCAAAAGGCAATAGAAAACGCAAGGCCAAAAGTAGAACTTAAACCGCGCAGGGTAGGCGGCGCAACATATCAGATACCTATTGAGGTAGATGTAGAGCGCGGCACAACTATTGCTTTAAGATGGCTGCGCGATTTTGCAAGAGCTAAAAAAGGCAGGCCGATGGAAGAAAAACTTTCCGATGAAATAATGCAGGCTTATCAGAATCAGGGTTCGGCCATAAAGAAAAAACAGGATACACATAAAATGGCAGAGGCCAACAGGGCATTTGCGCATTTTAAATGGTAAATATAAAATCCTACGCCAGGATAACATATACGAAAGCGTGAGTAAGGTAGAATGACAAAAAAAGCAAAATTAGATAAAATAAGAAACATAGGCGTTATCGCCCATATAGATGCCGGAAAAACTACGACATCGGAGAGAATATTGTTCTGCACAGGCAGGGTGTATAAAATCGGAGCAGTGGACGAAGGCACCGCTACTATGGATTGGATGCCCCAGGAACAGGAAAGAGGCATTACCATTACCGCGGCGAGTACTATGTGCTCATGGAAAGATTACTCCATAAATCTTATAGATACGCCCGGACACGTAGATTTTACGGTTGAGGTGGAGAGGTCGCTGCGCGTACTTGATGGAGGCGTTGTTGTATTCTGCGGAGTAGGCGGCGTTGAATCACAGAGCGAGACTGTATGGCGCCAGGCGGATAATTATAAAATTCCGAGAATATGTTTTATAAATAAAATGGATAGAGTGGGAAGCGATTTCTTCGGGACGATAAAGCAAATACAGGAAAGATTAGGCGCTAACGCAGCAGCTATACAGCTCCCCATGGGCCTGGAAGCGAATTTTTACGGTATGATAGACCTTGTAGACATGAAATCGATCGTATATGGCGCAGGGGAAAATGATACGAGCTTTGAGATTACCGATATTCCGGCGGATCTTTTGCCTGCGGCAAAAGAATACAGGCATAAATTGCTTGAGGCGTTGTCAGAGACCGACGCAGATGTTATGCATAAATTTGTGCACGACGAAGATGTAGATGCAAAAATGTTGAAGGCAGCGATACGCAAATCGACTGTCGGCGCAAAATTTATACCTATTTTATGCGGTTCATCACTTAGGAATAAGGGCGTACAGCCGCTGATGGACGCTATATGCGATTTTTTACCAAGCCCTATGGATGTACCGGCCGTAAAAGGTACAGACCCGAAGACAGGTAAAGAGGTTGTAAGAAAACCTGATATTCATGACCCGTTTTCTGCGATTGTATTTAAAATTATGAGTGATCCGTATGTCGGGAAACTAAGTTTTTTCAGGGTTTATTCCGGGCACTTTAAAACCGGAAGCTATGTATATAATTCATCAAGGGATTTAAGAGAACGAGTAGGCAAAATAGTAAGGATGCACGCAAATAAGCAGGAAATCATCGAAGAGGTATACGCCGGAGATATAGCAGCGGCAGTTGGTTTACGCGATACAAAAACAGGCGATACGGTCTGCGATGAAAAGCACCCGGTTGTTTTAGAGAGTATTAATTTTCCGGAGCCGGTTATGTTTTTAGCGATAGAGCCGAAATCAAATAAAGATCAGGAAAAACTGGCAATGGCACTTAAAAAAATTCAGGAAGAAGATCCGTCATTCAGGGTAAAGCACGATGAGAATACGGATCAGACTATTATATCCGGAATGGGCGAACTTCACCTGGAAGTTATTGTGGACAGAATGACGAGAGAATTTAACGTAGGCGCAAGTGTGGGAAAGCCGCAGGTAGCATATAAAGAAACTATGACAAAACGCGCTTCGGTTACTTCGAAATTTGTTCAGCAGACC
>JAFGKX010000105.1 GCA_016928375.1 Candidatus Omnitrophota bacterium
CGACAGTAGTATGGTAGTAGACATCTATTCCGATAGAGGCAAGCTGCCTTGACAGATATGCGGAATTGGTGTTTATGATGTGCCCCAGAAGTATCTCAGTGCCTATGCCTATTATTTCTGCTTTCATATGCTACCATTATATAAAATGTCTATTGCTGAAAGCAAGCAAATTAAATAACTCGCCTTCGGGGTCCTGCCCGTTTACTCGGCAGCGGGGCCTGTCTGCCGAGCTACCTCACCGTGCTCAGCTTCGCTTGCGCGCGGTGAGGCCTTCGGCTCGGCAGGCCACCCGCTGCCAAAATGATGCCACCCCGCGCCGCCTCCGCAAGCCCTGCTCAAACCACATTCCTCGCTTTTTCTAAAATAATATGGAATATTTTACAATGTATAGTGTTATATATTAATGACAGGTGAATAATAGGCAAAGTCACTCTCGTTATATCGGAGGGGATTTTTTTTGACGGGAAAATAAACGGTTTTAAAAAGTAAAAATAGGAGGGTAAAAAAATGAGCAGGTATATAAAATATATGTTGGTAGTTTTGATAGCGCTGCCTTGTATTCTGTATGCGCATGAGGCAATGGCAGTGGACATAAGAAATGCGGAGAATTTTAGGATAGAAGTGGTTGTTCAGCCATATTATAAAGAAATCAAAAATAATGTGGCGCCTAATTATTCTGTAGATATCATTGCTATAAATAATAGCAATGAAACAGTTTCTTTAGGCGAATTGGTGCGTAAGATAATTATATCGCCATTAAGGGAAGCCGACTTTACTGTTGATGACACGTTTGCTATGTACAGAATTGACGATAGGGAATGTATCGTTATGGAAAATATAGCCTGTAGAATATATAATTTACGTGTACCAGAAAAAACAGAAATTAAACCGCATTCTACAGAGGTACTTAGAAGTTTTTTATTGTTTGAATGTCGGATGATTATCCAGACGGAGGACCCAAAACCGCGATCTGAAGCTGAAAAATATCCGGCAAGAAACATACTGGTTAAAGTAGGGTATTGTGAGTCGCTATCTCCTCCGTTAAACGAATTAATATCAATCATTAGTGCCAGCGGGCGCGGCACATACGGCACTTTATTGCCGAGCATAGACAAAAATGTTAAAGAAAATAAAGCAGTTCTTCAAAAGGTTTTTGATGGCGTGGCAACGATATTGAAGGTATTGTTAAAACCGCAGAAAGGCCCTGAACCGCCGATGTATAAATAATAATTTACTGTAAAGCGGCACCAGACGCTTACCGGGGTAATCGGGAAAGCGTCTTTTGCTTAATCGAAAAAGTGTACCTAAAGGTACACTTTTTTTATTTTTTTGCAATAACCTGCCTGCCGGCAGGCAGGTTTTGCCTCTGATTTCGTCTAATAGTATGGGTATTTAAGGTAAGGTATGCCTAAATTAGCCGGAAAGGAGGTATTATGAAAAATTTGGTATTAGTTGGGCGGATAGAACACAGGATATTCTACATTCGCAGGCAGAAGGTTATGCTTAGTATGGATTTAGCAAAACTGTACGGTGTTCAAGGAAAAGTGCTAATGCAGGCAGTGAAGCGTAATACCGGGAGGTTTCCGGAAGATTTTATGTTTCAGTTAAAATGGGAGGAGGTGAAATTTTCAAGGTCACAATTTGTGACCTTGAAGACGAAGAAAGGCAAAAATATAAAATACCTACCATATGCTTTTACCGAGCAGGGCGTTGCTATGTTTTCGAGTGTTTTAAGGAGTAAGCGCGCTATTCAGGTTAATATAGCCATAATGCGCGCCTTTGTAAAATTGCGAGAAGTGCTCGCAACACATAAAGAGCTTGCTTATAAACTTAGTGAGCTTGAAGGAAAAGTCAATAAACACGATGCTGAAATTATAGCTATTTTCGAAGCAATAAAACATCTTATGACGCCGCCTGCGGAAAAGCCTAAAAGGCGCATAGGTTTTTATGCTGATTGAATTTTCTTTACAATAAGTGATGAGGAATGTATAATTATTATTCTATAAATAAGACTATATATTATAGCAGAAAGGAGCTATGACATGGTTAAAGCAGCACAGCAGAAAGATAAGAGTGAGGAAAAAGATACGGCAAAACAGGACAAAACAAAGGCCCTGAGCTTAGCGCTTGGCCAGATAGAAAAGCAATTCGGCAAAGGTTCTATTATGCGCCTTAGTAAGGATGTAAGAGTGGATGTGACATCTATTCCCACAGGCGCAGTATCTCTGGATATTGCCCTTGGCGTTGGCGGTGTTCCGCGCGGCAGGGTAGTCGAGATTTTTGGGCCTGAATCAAGCGGAAAAACTACACTTACATTAAGTATAATCAGCCAGGTGCAAAAACGGGGCGGAACCGCGGCATTTATAGATGCTGAAAACGCCTTTGATCCTTCATACGCGGAAAAAGTCGGCGTAAACCTGGAAGAGCTTCTGATATCGCAGCCGGACAGCGGCGAACAGGCATTAAATATAGCCGAGACCCTTGTGCGCTCGAACGCGGTTGATGTAATTGTCGTAGATTCCGTGGCGGCATTGGTTCCGCGCGCAGAAATAGAAGGCGAGATAGGCGATACTCAAATAGGGCTTCAGGCGCGCTTAATGAGCCAGGCATTACGCAAACTCAGTTCATCCATAAACAAATCCAAAACCTGCGTAATATTTATAAACCAGATAAGGGAAAAAATAGGGGTTATGTTCGGAAATCCCGAAACGACCCCCGGAGGCAGGGCATTGAAATTCTACGCATCCGTAAGGCTGGATATAAGGCGCATAGAATACTTAAAATCAAGCGACAGGGCCATAGGCAGCCACGTAAAAGTTAAAGTCGTAAAAAACAAAGTCGCCCCGCCATTTAGAATCGCTGAATTCGATATTATGTATGATGAGGGCATTTCCCGCGAAAGCAGCGCTATAGACGCGGGCCTTGTGTATAATTTAGTCAAAAAAGACGGCGCCTGGTTTTCATGCGAAGGCGAAAAAATAGGCCAGGGCAAGGAAAATGCGCGCGCTTATTTTAAACAAAATCCTAAAATCCTGAATGAATTAGAAAAGAAAATAAAAGAAGCCGCGAAAGCCTCGGAAAAAGCTTAAAGATAAGCTGTTATAAATGAGCGAGGATTCAAATTACGCAAAAGCAAATTTATTTGTGCACCGCCTTTTCAAATACCGCCTAAGAAGCCAGAAGGAATTGGAGCTTAGGTTAAGGCAGCGCAGGTTCGACGAGCTTGTCATAAACAGAGTAGTGGAAAATTTCAAAAAGCAGGGTTTGCTTGATGATAAGCGCTTTGCCAAACTTTGGGCGCAGAGCCGGCTGGAAACACGGCCGGCTTCTTTGAGCAATATAAAGCAAGAGCTTTTGCTAAAAGGCATAGAGAAAGATGTAGTAGAAGCTACTATAAATAGGCTAAAAGAAGATTTCGATGAATATGAAATAGCTTATGCCTTGGCGCAAAAAAGGATCCGCGCTTTAGGCAGAGTTGATAAATTAAAAGCCAAGAAACGCTTGTTTGATTATCTTAAAAGGCGCGGATTTTCTTCGGATATTGTTTTTAGGGCACTAAATGAGGAATATATGTAATTTCACCGTCATTGCGAGCGAAGCGCCTGCCTGCCGGTAGGCAGGAAGCAATCCCGTATGAGAGATTGCTTCGTCGCTATCGCTCCTCGCAATGACGATGCCTTGAATAGTGAATAAAATGACACATAACGAGATAAGAAAAAAATTTTTAGGTTTTTTTAAAGACAAAAACCATACAATTGTTTCAAGCGACGTGCTTGTGCCTGCGGGAGACCCTACGGTATTGTTTACAAGCGCCGGTATGAATCAGTTCAAGGAGCAGTTCCTTGGCCGTACAAAAGGCTTTACAAAAGCCGCTTCATGCCAGAAATGCCTGCGCACCGATGATTTAAAAAATGTGGGCGTGACCTCATTTCACCACACATTTTTTGAGATGCTGGGAAATTTTTCATTCGGGGATTACTTCAAGCAGGAGGCGATTTCCTGGGCATGGGAATTTATGACAAAAGTTTTAAAAATACCGGAAGAAAAACTTTCGGTATCGGTATATAAAGATGATGATGAGGCATATTGCATATGGAAAGATAAAATAAAAATACCGGAAACAAGAATCCGCAAGCTTGGCGATAAGGATAATTTCTGGCCTGCTGAAGCGAAACAAAAAGGCCCGAACGGCCCGTGCGGGCCATGCTCAGAGATATTTTACGAAAATGAAGTCGAGGTATGGAACCTGGTATTTACGCAGTTTAACAGAAAAGAAGGCGGCGTGTTGGAGCCGTTGCCATCGAAAAACATAGATACCGGCATGGGCCTAGAAAGGCTCTGCGCTGTTATGCAGAGGGTTAAGAATAATTTCGAAACAGACCTATTTGCGCCTATTATAAACAGCATTAAACACGAGACATCTGTTGAGAATAAAAAATCCACATACGCGATAGCGGATCACATAAGGGCAATAAGCTTTGCGATTTCTGACGGCATCACTCCTTCTAATGAAGAACGCGGCTATGTTATAAGGAATTTAATAAGGCTTTCAGCTATGCACGGAAGAACATTGGGCATCAAAAAACCCTTTCTTTATAAAATAGTATCATCAATTTCGAATGTAATGGAAGAAGCGTATCCGGAATTAAAGAAAAGGCGCGAGAGTATAAGCGCTGTTGTGCTGGCTGAGGAGGAAAAATTTATTTCTACTTTGGAAGAGGGTATGAATATACTGGAGGCAGAATACAAAAACCTTGAAGGTAAATCCATAAAGAAAATTTCAGGTGAATTTGCATTCAGGTTATTCGATACGCACGGGTTTCCTTTTGAGCTGACGCAGGCAGCCTGCTTAGAGCGCGGATTCAGGATAGATGAGAAAAAATTCCAGGAATTGATGCAGAAACAGCGTGAACAATCGCGCAGCAAAAGCACGATGCAGGATTCTATATTTAAAGCGCCTCTGGTAAAAGAAAAGACCGAGTTTACAGGTTATGATACGCTTATAATCAAAGCAAAAGTAGTAAAGATTTTAAAAGGCGCCAGGGAAACGGATAGCGTAAATGAATCGCAGGAAGCATCAGTAGTGTTGGATAAAAGCCCGTTTTACGCGGAGAAAGGCGGGCAGGTAAGTGATGCCGGTGTATTATCTGCGAAAAATTTAAAAGCGAAAGTACTCAGCGCAAGGCCTGAGGCAGACGCGATCATTCTTAATATATTGGTAGAAAAAGGTATTTTAAAAAACAACGATGAGGTAACAGCCGAGGTAGATAAAGACAGAAGGCTCTCTATCGCGCGCAATCACACAGCTACGCATCTTCTGCAAAGCGCGCTTAAAAAAGTTTTGGGCGAGCATGTAAAGCAGCAGGGTTCATTGGTAGAGCCTGAACGCTTAAGATTCGATTTTGCGCATTTTAAAGACCTGTCCGAAGCGGAGCTTGACAGGGTTGAACAGCTGGTAAATGAAAAAATACAAAGCAAAGACGTAGTCTCCTGCAAAGTTATGGACATGGATGAAGCGAAGAAACAGGGGGCGCTTGCGTTTTTTGGAGATAAATACGAAAGTAAGGTCCGCGTGATTTCCTCAGGTGATTACAGCAGTGAATTATGCGGCGGTACGCATGTCAATAACACAGGAGATATAGGGTTATTCAAAATCATATCCGAGAGCGCTGTGGCAAGCGGCATAAGAAGGATAGAAGCAGTTACCGGCACAAAGGCGCAGGAGATTGTAAAAAGCCGGAAAGAAGTGTTTAAGGATATATGCAATGTTTTAAAATGTAATACTGCGGATGCCCAGGAAAAGGCCGGCAGCCTGATTTTGGCATTCGATAAACTGGGAAAAAGGGCAAAGCAGGCAGCGCTTGATAAAGCCAAAGCATCACTTGACGCGTTGATCGCAAACTCCAAAAAAATAAATGATATTGTTTTCGTAGCCTCTAAATTAGAAGGCGCGGACGCGGGATTTTTGAGAAACCTTGTGGATATGATAAAAGATAAGTTAAAAAATGAAAACTGGGTAGTGCTTTTAAGTTCGCTATGCGATAATCAGGCCGGTATTATACTAGCGGCATCAGGCAGCGTTGTCAAAGGCGGATTTAATTCCGGAAAAATAGTCTCTAAAATAGCATCCTCATCCGGCGGTTCCGGCGGCGGAAGGCCGGATATGGCGCAGGGCGGAGTCAAAAATATAACTGATATAGATAAGTTGCAGTCTCTTGGTGAGGAAATTATCCTGGAGGAGATTAAAAAATGAAACTCGTAAAAACATCAGGCAAGGAATTCGGCAGGTTTTATAACAGAAACTATAGTTGCAGCCGAAATATCATGAAAAAAGTTTCAAAGATAATTGAGGACGTGCAGCGTGAAGGCGACAGCGCGCTTATACGCTATACAAGAAAATTCGATAAAGTAAGATTAAGCCCAAGGCAGCTTAAGGTATCCGCAAGGGAAGTAAACGGAGCGTATCAGGATATAAGCCCGACTTTAGTCGAGAGCCTTAAGGTAGCTATAGAAAACATAACTTTCTTTTACAAAAAGCAGCTTAAAAAATCCAGAAAAGTATTGAATAAAGACGATGTTGTGTTGGGTGAGGTAATAAAACCGCTTGCGTCAGTCGGCATATACATACCTTCCGGCACAGCGCCTTTAGTATCAACCGTTTACATGACTGTGCTGCCCGCAAAATTAGCAGGAGTAGAAAGAATAGTGCTTATCAGCCCGCCGGATAAATACCAGAGCATAAATCCGCAGGTTCTGGCAGTTGCTAATCTGCTCGGAGTAAGAGAGATATATAAAGCAGGCGGCGCGCAGGCAATCGCGGCATTGGCATTTGGCACAAAAACAATACCAAGAGTAGATAAAATAATAGGCCCGGGAAATCAGTATGTTACCGAAGCGAAAAGACAAGTATTCGGTTATGTTGATATCGACATGCTTGCGGGCCCGAGCGAAGTTGTTATTATCGCAAATCGTTATACGGAGACCAGGCTTGTGGCAGCTGATATGGCTGCCCAGTCGGAACACTCAGGCGGGCTATCCATTCTTATTACTACATCAAAACCCATGGCGAAGGCAATAAAAGAATTGCCTGCGCCGGGCTATGTTATACATGTAAAAA
>JAFGKX010000106.1 GCA_016928375.1 Candidatus Omnitrophota bacterium
GCTCAAACTACATTCCTCGCTTTTGTGATGTCAACCGTTCCGGCTTCGTATACAAAATCTGCGAGTGAAGAATCGATTCTCAGGCCTTTGGCGAGCGTTTTTTCTGGAGATATAGCGGGGGATTTGCCTTCTATAGTTTTAATGGGTAGTAAGATAAGAGAGGTTGTTTTTAATGAAGCGCATCAACGCCAAAGACAAAAATTAAACAGGCCTGTTAATATATTGTTTGTCGGCCCGCCCGGCGCATTGAAATCTACGATTATAAATATCGTTAAGAATGTTCTGGAGGAGTTAGGGCTTAGGGTAGGAACGGTAGAACCAGGCAGCATTCCCGAGTGGGAAAAGTTTTCATTGAGCAATTTTGATAATAAAAACAGAGATAAAGATGTGCTTCTAATTGAGGCTGTAAATAAATTACCAAAGGATGAAGGGGTTTTGGATTTATTCATTAGATTAGATGGAAGCTTGTTTGTGAGGCAGCAAAGAATAATAGCAGGCAGCGGCTCTATGGAATATGCTCAAACAAGAACAGAGGCTGATGCGGCAGCTGATTATTCTAATAGGCCGGCAGATATAGTGTTAAACACAGATTCCATAAAAGGCGCCTCAGCAGATGACATGATAAAAACTGCATTGGAAAAAGGCCTGAAAGCGGAGAAATCTTGGGTAAGGGTATTGGATATGGGCAGCGGTACAGGTATGGGCTTTTGGGGCCCACAGGCTTCTCATAATGCAATTAAACGCAGGGCTGCTGCGGCATTTTCCGGAGGAGATATAGACGCCGTAAGTATTATCGGCGTAGATAATAACAAGGATAGGGTAAAGGCAGGCAGATATCGTGGCCAAAACATAATGCCTATGGATGCAGTAAATCTCGGATTTTTATCCGGCACATTTGACGTAGTCACATGTTTTAATCCATCAGCGAAATTTTCACTTAAATTTGTCAGATCAATAATACCCGAGGTTAAAAGAGTGCTAAAAAGCAACGGAGAATTTTGGATAGCGCCGTGGCAGTCCGATGTAGATAACGATTTGCAAAATTACCACCTGATGTTATATAAAAACATGCTAAAAAGAAATGGGTTTGTAGCTAAAATACAAGAGGATGCTTCGGGCTTTAAATTTGTTATTGCAAAAAAGCCGGCACAGACAGACGCTTACCCTGCTATTGATATGGCAGATGCAAAAACCGAAAATGCAGATATGTTACGTCACCTTACGGAAGAATTTAATATAGAAGTAAGAGAGCACTGGAAATTATTTGGGGATATATTCGGTGCAGACAGTGTAGCTGCGCGGCGTTTATTAAGAATATATGTAAAACTTTACGACGATGTACGCAGCTCTAGGAATATATCCGAATATTTAAAAGTTGTTGATGTAATGTTTGAAGATGTATATAGGGCATTAGACGAATTGCATTCTGTAAACATCATTTCTGATGATGAGCATCGGCTCGCAAGATATCACTTAGGTGTGCTAAGAGAAAGATTAGAAGAGTTCAAGCTTAAAAACCAAGGGTATAAAGTTGCACCTAAAAAAGCAGCGGCTGTTGTGCCTATGGAAGCGCTGCGATCTGCTGTGCAAATAGAAAGCTCGGCATTGCGAGGCATGGCTGCGGCAGAAAGCGTTGATGAGCATTTTGTAGAAGAAATATCCAGCGCAGGCAGGGTAACAGAAGAAGCCCTTATTATGCCTTTAAAGAAATTCCGCAACATGGTATTTTGTTCTGTATGGCATAATTCTTCCCGTAACGCGCAAAGAACCATGGGTAGTTTGGGCATTAGCAGAGAAGTTTTTCAAAGCTGGTTTGATTCCTCAAAAGGTAAAGGTAGGGAATCTTTTTCTATTGTCAATGAGTGGATAGACAAACGATGGAGCAGCATAGAGGAAGAATATATCTTGAGGGCGCTGGAAGTCGCAGGCGGAGATATTAAAAAAGCAGCGCAGTTACTTAGCATAACAGAGCATAAAATTCATAAAACATTAACCTTGGCCAGCGCAAAATATATTACCAAAGATGCCGCCATATCTGCAATCAGAAGCAATATCCCTGAAAATTTTATTTTTACAGATACAAGGCTGCCTGCTGTTCAGCAAAGAGCTATAACATATGTTACTCAGGATATATTTTTTAAAATAAGTTTATTAAAACACTGCACTGCGGAAGAAGTTGCGACAAAATCAAAATTGCTTAAAAAAAGAGTCCAGAACGGCGAAAGCCTTGAATCCGTGCTGCCTGAGGCATTTGCCCTTTTTTGCACTGCCTCAAAACTGGCCACCGGACAGGAGCCAAGTGCGCGTCAGGTGCAGGCTGCTGTCCTGCTTCATTTTAAGCGGGCTGTGGATATGAAATGCAGCGAAGGCAAAACCCTGTCAATAGCCATGGCAAGCTATCTGAGTACGTTTAAAGGCAGGGTCGAAGTGCATACTTTTAATAATTATTTAAGCAGAAGAGACTGCCAGGATGTTGGAGGCATATTCTCAATGTTGGGCTTAAAAACAGCTGTGATTATACCGGATGATTCTTATGTCTATGACACGGACCATGTTAATTCCCATTCGCCATTTCCAAATTTAGCCATGGAAAACAAAGGTGGTTCCGTAAAAGAAAGAATGAGAGCGAGGAAATTTGTGTATAAAAACTGCGATATAATTTACGGTATGGGAGATATTTTTATATTTGATTATATGAAAGACTATATAGCCGAAGATGTTGATTCGACTGTGAGGCTAGGTAGTAATCCCAGCGCTGTTTTTGTAGATGAGGCTGACAGCAAAATAATCGATGAATCGCTCCACCCTTTAATTATAGGTGAGATAAACAGCAGAAAAACAGAAAAACATGCAAGTTTGTACAGGCGAATAAACAGCATTGCCGATAGTCTTGTCTTGGGCAGGCATTACCATATTTTACCCAATGGGCATAATGCAGTAATTGTTCTTACGGAAGAAGGGGAAAAAGCTATAAACCTTGTTTTAAAAACAGAGCACCTTCGGGGCGCTGGCATTATGCTTTCACCGGAAACGGTTATGATAGAAGCTATTAAAGCAAAATGCATTATAAAACCAAATGTGCATTTTGTAAAACGCAGATCAGATGCTGTAATAGTGGATCCTTTTACTGGGAGGCTCAAGGAAGAAGAATGTTGGGCTAATATATTGCACCAGCTTGTTGAGGCAAGAAATAATTTATCAATAACACCGCTTATCAGCTCCATATGTCAGATAAATAGGATAAATTATTACAGGATGATGCAATCTACGTGCAGGCTGGGAATGATAAGCGGAACAATGGACGGAGTCGCTGATTTAATAAGGCAGTGTTTTGGCATGGAAGTTATATGTGTGCCCCTTCAATTCGAATCGCAGCTTACAAAGTTTTACCCTACTTTGGTAAAAAATGATGCTGAGCTGAAAGAGGCTGTATGGGAAGAGGTAAATGGGGTACTAAAAAGAGATTCTTCGGCAATTATTTTTGTTGATAACATAGCTGAAAGTCAGGATTTTTATAAATTCCTGCAAACTAAATTTCAGGAAAATGGACATGCTGAATTGCTGGGCAGGCTAAATGTATTAAACGATTTTCATTCCAATCTTAAGGAATTCCAGGTAATACAGCATTTAAGCGAGCCTGGGACAGTAGTAGTGGCAACCAATGCTGCAGGAAGAGGCGTGCACATAAAAATAGGCCAGGCTATACGTGAATCGGAAATCGGAGGCCTTGTGATTATTGATACCAGGATAGGTAAAAGCAGAAGGATTGCGATACAAAGAGAAGAAAGAACAGCAAGGCGCGGTGAAAAAGGTTATGTAAAACCCATTTATTCCGAAAGAGACCCGCTATTTGCGGCTTATCTTGATACAATAAAAATCGAAATGGGAAGAAGATTCAGCGGAATAAGCGAAAGAGAGCTTGTGGACAGAGTACAGGAATTAGCTGATATTTTTGATAAAAGTTTAATCAGGCATGCGCTGCAATATGACGATATGCTTGATAAGGTACGAACACAGTATTTTTCAATGAGAGAGAAGATGCTGCAAGGAAATTTTAAAAAGATGTTGGCGCGTACAAGTGCAATATGGAAAGATTTTTTATCAAGATTATCTGTACTGCAAGCCGAAGAGAACTTATTGGATTACGTTGAATTATGCACAGAAACAGCTTTTCAGCTGGCTGTATATGACAATGAAATTGAATGCTTGATTCAAAAGAAAGCCGTCAGCCTTAAAGAAGCAGCAGCTGCGGCATCTTCAGCCCTAAGGCCTGCGGCATATGCAAAAGCAGCGTGATTTTACGCTGCGGATAAAAGCAGGGAATGAATTTTTTCTGGTTTAGCCAGATTGCCTGTTGTAAGGTCAAAAATTTCTATGCGAACAGAAGTTCCTGCGTGCGGCGATTCGTAAGCAACTGCAAGAAAATCAGTTTCAAAAATAGAGATATCCGCAACTTTTGTTTTGTTCGACCATCCCAGCCTAGCGAGCCTGCGTACGGTGTTTGTTTTGGGGTCAAATATAAGAAGGCTCGGAAAATCAAATCCTATTTCTGCGCTTGCGTCACCCATTTCGCCCATATATCCTGTGTATACTAAAAAAAGTCCGTTTATTTCTTTTAAAAACCCGCCCTGGCTTAAATACAATAAATTACCTGTGTATCTAAATTTCCCGGCCTCCATTTTATAAACGCTGGCCGCGTTATCCGAACCAACGGACAATAATATATTTGCTTCTGGAAACAACATGTAGCCGTTGCTGAATTTCATGCTTTGATTTGCTGTGATATGTTTGGCTGTTAGGTCAGAACCTTCTGCGCTGCTAAGCCAGGGCCTAAAATCTTCATCCAGGGCAATTAAATGATTATCGGAGCTTAAAACAAACACTACCTTTTTTATGTCTTTCCCCTCAGGCTTGACATCGCATCGTATATATCTGTATCCATTGCATTCCCATGATTCATCGAAATTTATATCTTCAAATTTTATGTTGTAATCCATGAAAATCTCGGCAAGTTTAACGTCACGAGAGCTACGTGTATCTTTTTTCCTGGTAAGTTGCGCTATTTCGTTATTAACAGTTCTAAGGTTGTTATTGACAAGGTCAATTGAGAATAGGACGGCTTCTATATCTTTAATAACCTTGACATTTTCCGGCCTGCTTAACAATGCTTCAGTGAAAGCCAAGTATCGTTCTGCTATTTTTATGTTTGAAGAAAGCCGCCTTTCTTGTTCAGTTATTCCCGTGCCAAAAAGCATAGCTTGTTGTTGCCGCAGATCCTTAAGTTTCCCGGTTAAACGCGTTTTTTTAGCAAGTAAGTCGTCTATGCAAAATCCCTTATATTGCGTTAGCACAGCGTTATATTCTTTGCGTAATTGTCCCATTGCTTCCCTAAGGTCAGATATGATTTTTCTTCTAGCATCTACTTCGTTTGATATTCTCTCTTTTTCTGCAATTTCGTCCCGATAAACTATTGCATAAAGGTCAGTTATAGTTTTTTCGAGCGCTTCAAGTTCCCCTAAAACACTTTTTAACTTTTTGTATTGTTTCCGTGCAAGATGCCTTGTCCTTCTTCCAGCCTTAATATGTCTTAATGCGGGAAATTTAGATTCCAGCCTAATTCTTACCCCACTTTTTTCTCCAAGGTCCCTCAATTTAGCTAATAATGCTTCTAACTTAGCTCTTAGCCTATCTTTTTCCGCAACAAGCCATTGGTATCTGCTTACAGTTTGTATCTTTTTTATAACAACGAAGACAGGCTCAAGCTCTTCAGGCGCAATCCGCCTTACTTCGCCGCGGGCAAGAAGCTGTTCGCTGTTAAGCAAGCAAGAATTGTTATCGACTTTAATCGTGGTGTTTTTAGCGCTAATAGCTCTTAGAGTGTAGGTTTTGAAGGAGGGTGCAGAAGAATAGGATACATTAGTAGAAAATACTATTATAGTAATTATTAATAATATTTTAACAAATAGGAAAGGGGGACGCTTTATTATTTTCATGGTTAATTATGAAGTTATATTTTAAATACTTTTTTAATATACGATAAATATGTTAAATTATATCATAGACTGTTATGTGTGGCAAGAAAAATTTTTAAAAATAAGGCCAACCCCCTATTTTTTCGCAACCCCATTTCTACTGTCATCCCGATATGATAATGTCCTATTATACCGATTTAGAAATGTCCTCTATTGATAGTGCTATAATACCTCCATTTAAAGCC
>JAFGKX010000107.1 GCA_016928375.1 Candidatus Omnitrophota bacterium
ACATAGATCTGGTTATGCCCAGAGGCGGAGAATCTTTAATAAAAACAGTAGCGCAGAACTCGCATATACCTGTAATAAAACATTACAAGGGCATATGCCATGTTTACGTTGACAGGACCGCGGATTTAAAAAAGGCGTACGATATATGCTTTAACGCCAAAGTACAAAGGCCCGGCGTATGTAATGCCATGGAGAGCATGCTTGTCGATAAAAACATTGCTTATACGTTTTTGCCTGAAATGATAACGCGCTTGCAGGCAGCGGGCGTTGAGGTGCGCGGATGCGAGAAAACCCATAATATAGTAAAATCCGTTAAAAAAGCAAAAGCGATAGATTTTGATACTGAATTTTTGGATTTAATACTGGCTGTCAAAGTAGTAAGCGGGCTTGATGAAGCAATAGGACACATAAATGCGCACGGAAGCCATCATTCGGATGCAATAGTTGCCGAAGATTACGCAAGGGCATTGAGGTTTTTGAAAGAAATAGATTCTGCCTGCGTTTACGCAAACGCATCGACAAGATTTACTGACGGATATGAATTCGGCATGGGCGCTGAGATAGGCATAAGTACCGATAAGCTACATGCGCGCGGCCCCATGGCCCTGGAAGAACTGACCACCTACAAATATATAATATTTGGCAACGGCCAGGTAAGGCGATAATCCATGAAAGTAGCCATCTTAGGCGGCACATTTGATCCTGTGCATAACGGCCATATTGCGTTGGCGCAGGCTGCCGTAGATGCGTTTTCACTCGACAAAATAATTTTTGTGCCGGTATATTCGCCCTCGCATAAAAGTGAGGATGATATCGCGGATGCCGAGGACCGGTTTTCCATGGTAAAGCTTGCCATCGGAAATAATGATAAATTCGAAGCCTTGCGCCTTGAGATAAATAGAAGAAATAAATCTTATTCCATAGATACGATTACGTATCTTAAAAAAATATATCCCAAAAGCGCCGAATTGTTTTTTCTTCTGGGTTCGGATTCTGCGAATACACTTGACAGCTGGAAAGAAGTGGATAAAATATTTACTTTGTGTAAGTTTATTGTAGGCGTGCGCCCGGCTTACACGCTGGAAGTAAATCATAAAAATATAGAGGTAATGTCAATGGAACCGGTGGATATATCCTCTACGCAGATACGCCAGAGGGTAAAGGAAAACAAGTCCATACGCGGCTTAGTCCCGGATAAAGTTGCCGAATACATAGAAAGGTTTAAATTATACACATTATGATTAAGTACATGAAAACGCTAAAAGACAAATGTCAGACAGGCAGTTTCGAAAAGCTGCTCGCGCTCGATAATGCTGAAGTATGCAAATTTGTATCCAAATACGCCGAACTCTGCAACCCTGATTCTATTTTTGTGAGCAATGATTCCAAAGAGGACAGCACTTATATAAGAAACAGAGCCGTTGAATTAGGAGAAGAGAAGCGGCTTGGAGTAAAAGGCCAGACATACCATTTTGACGGAATAAATGACCAGGGCAGGGATCCCGGGAAAACGCAATATCTTCTGCCGCGAGGCGTAACATTAGGATCTGATATTCAGTCTATGAACAGGAAAAAAGGCCTGGATGAGATGTTCCATCTTATGAAAAACAGCATGCGCTCAAAACAGATGTATGTCGGATTTTTTTGCCTGGGGCCGTGCGATTCGGAATTTTCCATACTGGCCGCGCAAATAACGGATTCAGCATATGTGCTTCACAGCGAAGACATACTTGTGCGCGACGGATATGAGCAATTCAAAAAAGCAAAGAAAAAAGATTTTTTCAAATTTGTGCACAGCGCGGGCGTTATTGAAAACGATGTAAGTAGGAATTATCCGAACAAGCGTATTTATATAGATTTAAAAGAAAACACGGTATACAGCGCAAACACCCAATATGCCGGAAATACCGTGGGTTTAAAAAAACTGGCAATGCGCCTTGCGATACAGAAGGCATCCAGCGAAAATTGGCTTACCGAACATATGTTTATAATGGGGGCGCATGGCCCGAACAGCAGGACAACGTATTTCTGCGGTTCGTTTCCAAGCGCCTGCGGAAAAACATCGACCTGCATGCTTGAAGGCGAAACAATAGTAGGCGATGATATCGCGTACTTAAGAAAGATAAACGGAAAAATACGCGCTGTTAACGTTGAGCAGGGAATATTCGGCATAATAAAAGATGTTAACGCAAAAGACGACCCAAGCATATATGAGGCATTGGTTACGCCGGGCGAGGTTATATTCTCAAACATACTCGTAACAGAGGACAATATGCCGTGGTGGATCGGAAAAAACGACAACACTCCGTTAAAAGGCATAAACTATTCCGGGCAATGGCATACGGGAAAGACGAATGACCAGAACATAGAAATAACGCCGTCACACACTAACGCAAGGTATACCATACGATTAAGCTCTTTGAAAAATAAAGACCCTAAAGCAGATGACGCAAACGGCGTTGAGATAAAAGGCGTAATATACGGCGGAAGAGATTCCGATACATCTGTTCCGGTCGAACAGGCATTTGACTGGAATCACGGCATACTTACAAAAGCAGCTACCCTGGAATCGGAAACCACCTCAGCCACATTAGGCCAGGAGGGTGTAAGAAAATTTAACCTTATGGCAAACATAGATTTTCTTTCCATACCCATGGGCAGATACATAATGAATAATATCAACTTCGTAGAAGGTATCGAAAATCCACCGCCTGTATTTTTCGTCAATTATTTTTTAAAAGATAAACATGGAAAATTCCTGACGGGAATGAAGGATAAACACGTATGGCTTAAATGGATGGAGCTGCGTATTCATAAGGATGTCGGCGCTATAAAAACGCCCACAGGCTACATGCCTAAATATGATGACTTGAAACCATTATTCAGGGATATTTTGGGCAGGGAATATAAAAAAGAGGATTACATAACCCAGTTCACCGTAAGGATACCGGAGAATCTCGCGAAAATAGAACGAATATCCAAAATATACCATAAAGTGCCCGATGCGCCGGATATCCTGTTTAAAGCATTGGCAGAGCAGGAAAAGAGGCTAAAGCAGGTAGAAGAAAAATACGGAGAATATATATCTCCGGAAAAACTCATAGGTTAGGGCGTAAATATGACGAAAGCACTATTAAATACAGATTTGCCCGATATAAAACTATTCAAAAAAGGTAAGGTAAGAGACGTATACGCAATAGGCGATAAACTTCTTATCGTAGCCACGGACAGAATTTCTGCGTTTGATGTGATTATGCCTAACGGTATACCCGATAAAGGAAAAATCCTCACCCAAATTTCAACTTTCTGGTTTGATTTTACCAAAACCATAATAAAAAATCATATAATTGCGACAGGTTTTGATGAAATGGTTTCTATTGAACCAAATCTGGCAAAATATAAATCGCAGATAGAAGGCCGCTCCATGCTTGTCAAAAAAACAGCGCCGCTTACAATAGAATGCGTAGTAAGGGGCTATTTAGCCGGCTCCGGATGGAAAGAATATAAACAATCAGGCGCTGTATGCGGCATAAAATTACCAAAAGGCTTAAAAGAATCGGATAAATTGCCAAAACCAATATTTACACCGTCGACAAAAGCAGAAGCGGGGCATGATGAAAATATTACGCCTGAAAAAGCAGCCGACAGTATCGGAAAAGATATTTTTGAAACAATAAGTGAAAAAAGCATCGAAATATATAAAAAAGCATCTGATTACGCTTTGACAAAAGGCATTATAATAGCAGATACCAAATTCGAATTCGGAAAACTCAACGCCGTCATTGCGAGTTCGGGTGAAACGAGGGGTAAGCAATCTCACAACGAGATTATTCTTATAGACGAGGTGCTTACGCCTGATTCATCGAGATTCTGGCCGAAAGACGAGTACTCTCCGGGAAAAGGCCAGCCCAGCTTTGATAAGCAGTTTGTACGCGATTATCTGGAAACACTCGACTGGAACAAGACTCCGCCCGGGCCCCAGCTGCCTGAGGATGTCGCAAGAAAGACTCAGGAGAAGTACCGGCAGGCATTAGCGATGTTAACAAGCTGATAAATTAAACATGGATAAAAATTGTTTATTCTGCAAGATAATAAAAGGCGAGATAAAAGCTAAAATCGCTTATGAAAATGAAAAAGTTTTCGCATTCTACGACATAAATCCCCAAGCACCGACCCACGTACTAATCATACCCAAACTTCATATATCAGGCGCGCCGGAAATAGACGATAACAACAGAACAGTTGTCTCGGACCTTATTATAGCTGCGAATGAAATAGCCAGGCAATCAGGCATAGATAAAACCGGTTATCGCTTGGTTTTAAATTGCGGCCCGGATGCAGGGCAGGCGGTATTTCACCTGCACCTTCATTTACTCGGCGGCCGGAAACTGAATTGGCCTCCAGGTTGAGTCATTTTACCCGTCATTGTGAGCGAAGCGCCTGCCCGCCGGTAGGCAGGAAGCAATCTCTGCAAAGGTTTTGCGTATTTGCTCCCGCTTGCCGTGAAAGCTCGGAAGTAGTTTTCGCAGGGACGCGAAAAATCCCCAGCGAGGATTTTTCGCTCTGTCCTCGGCGTCGCTCTTTTTGCCTTCGGCAAAAAACCATGCCCGCGACGCCTCCGCAAGCCCTGCTCAAACTACCTTCCTCGCTTTACAGCTATAATCAATTGTAAATCGTAGACGTGTCAAAAAAAGCATGCAACTTATATGAAGTGCCCAAAGTGATATGTTCTTTACGTGCTTCTAATTTTTAAACACGAAACCCCTGTCATCCCGATATGATAATGTCCTATTATACCGATTTAGAAATGTCCTCTATTGATAGTGCTATAATACCTCCATTTAAAGCC
>JAFGKX010000108.1 GCA_016928375.1 Candidatus Omnitrophota bacterium
AAAAGATACCGAAAAGGAAACATCCTGCATAAAAAAAGACGCGGATGATCAAATAAGCCAGATACTTCAGGGCGCTGAAAAAGAAGCGATGCTGCTTAAAAGCAGGCTTTTAAAAACCGCTGAAGAAAAAGCCCGCCTCGACACGGAGCGTTCATATATTTCAAAAAATCTGGAAATAAAAAAAGAAATCCTTAAAAAAAAGCGGGAGTGCATAGATAAGACATTTGATTTGGCGTACCAGCAGCTTTTAAACCTTGGCGTAAAGGAATATTCTGAGATTATAAAAAAGGTATTAAAATCGGTTATAAAAAACACGGAAAAATACCAGATAAAATTTTACGGGAAAGGCGCCGCGGCAGCGGGGAAGGAAATAACGCAAGATTTAGACAAAGAGGGGTTTAGGTTAGAATTAGGCGCGCCGATAGATACGCCCGACGCAGGATTTCTTCTGATTAAAGATAAGGTACTCATAGACTTCAGTTTTTCAAAGAGCATGAACGCCTTAAAAGAAAAAGTAATACTGGAAATATCAAAAATACTTTTTGAATAAATATAACATGAAAATACCAGGTAAAGATACAAGATATACCTATGCCGTTTCCAGGATGAGAGTTTTGGAAACCAGGCTTTTGGCGACGGAAGATTTCGAGAGAATCCTGGAAGAGGAAAAGCCCGACAGCGCTATCCATGCTGTGTCGGAATTTGAAGGGTATTCAGCGCTTGGCAGCTTTTTAAAGAATAGGCCCGGCATAGACACGGCATTATCCGCTATTTTATCCGGCGTATATGATTTTATATACAGCCTGGCGCACGAGAAAGAACTTATAGGGCCGTTCTTTAAAAAAAACCAGCCGGACATTACGGATTCCGCCCTGTGGAGATTATTTTACGGGCAATGGTCGCAAAACATGTTTTTGAACAACTACATTAAAACGGCGATAGACCTTGAGAATATAAAAGTATTTTTCAGGGTGAAAATGACGCGCCGCGATAAGAATTTTTTGAAGAAACATCTTTTGGAAAACGGCCGGATAAATACAAAGGATATACTGGATCTTTTTGATAGGCCTGCGGAAGAAATAGTGATAAAAGCCGCCGGCGGGTTTTACGAAAGCATAACAACGCAGGCCCGGGAGGAATATGCGCAAAACCACAGCATATCCGGAGCCGAAAAGGCCTGCGACAATGTTTTGATAGAGTATATAAAACAGGCGAAATATTTTCACTTTGGCGTAGAGCCCCTGGTATCTTACATATTGGCCAGGGAAAATGAAATCAAAAATTTAAGGATTATTCTTATCGGGAAAATAAATGGTTTCGAAGAAAATCGGATAAGGGCCCTATTAAGGAAAAGTTATGTCTAATATAGCGTTTATCTGCGACGAAAACACAAAGTCTCTGTTTGAAGCCTTTGGCATAGATTCTTTTAAGGCGGATAAAGATAATCACTTAAAAGCCCTGCTGGAGGACCTTGTTAAAAAAGATTATAGGATAATATATATTTTGGAAAAATTCGCAGCCAATTTTTTGGATTTGATAGAAGCGATGAGAAAAGAACATGCTGTTTCAATAGTGTTGGTCCCGGATCACGCAATACCGCTTAACCTGGGGCTTGACCTGATAAAACGTTCTACCGTAGACGCGGTCGGAACCGATGCAATGTTTCAAACCGGAGAAACAAAATGACAGAAGGAAAAATTATAAAAATTTCAGGCCCCCTTGTCGTAGCCGAAAACATGTCGGGGGCAAAGATGTATGACCTGGTAAGGGTGGGCAGAGAAAGCCTGATAGGAGAAATAGTTATTTTAAAGAATGACAAGGCGTTTATCCAGGTGTACGAAGAGACTGCCGGGCTTATGTGCACTCAGAAGGTAGTATCTACGGAAGAGGCGCTTTCCGTTGATTTGGCCCCCGGCTTAATAGGTTCCATATTCGATGGTATTCAAAGGCCGCTGGATGTTATACGCAGTAAAGAAGGTGATTTTATATCACGCGGAATAAATGTGTCATCTCTGGATAAGGATAAACTATGGCACTTCAGGCCTGTCGCCAAAGCGAAAGAAAACGTAGAGCCCGGCGATATATTAGGCGAGGTGAAAGAATCCAAGATTATTATGCATAAAATAATGGTACCGCCGGGAATGTCCGGGCAGATAGAAGAAATAAAAGAAGGTGAGTTCAAAATATCGGATACTATATGCAAAATAAAAACAAAAAATAAAACCGTTTCTATTTCAATGCTGCAAAGATGGCCCGTAAGGATACCCAGGCCGGTGTTGCAGAAACTTGAACCCGCCGCGCCTCTTATAACAGGGCAGCGTGTTGTAGATACATTTTTCCCGGTAGCAAAAGGCGGTACTGCCTGTATACCCGGGCCTTTCGGCAGCGGTAAAACAGTTATGCAGCATCAGCTTGCCAAATGGTCGGATGCCGACATAATCGTATACATAGGCTGCGGCGAAAGAGGGAATGAAATGACAGATGTTTTGCTCGAGTTCCCGCAACTTAAAGACCCGAAGACAGGCGAATCCTTAATGGAAAGAACAGTGTTGGTGGCAAATACATCCAACATGCCTGTTGCGGCAAGGGAGGCAAGCATATATACCGGCATAACGATAGCGGAATATTACAGGGACATGGGCTATGACGTGGCCATAATGGCGGATTCGACTTCCAGGTGGGCTGAGGCATTAAGGGAAATGTCGGGCAGGCTTGAAGAAATGCCCGGGGAAGAAGGTTATCCTGCGTATCTGGGGTATAGGATAGCGGAATTTTATGAAAGGGCCGGCAGGGTTATTTGTATGGCTTCCAAAGAAAAAAGCAGGCAGGCTAGCTTAACGATAGTAGGCGCAGTGTCGCCGCCGGGGGGAGATTTATCGGATCCGGTAGTGCAGGCAACCCTGAGAGTGGTCAAAGTATTTTGGAGCCTGGAAGACAGGCTTGCACACAGCAGGCATTTTCCGGCAATACACTGGCTTACGAGTTATTCGTTGTATTCCGAAATTTTGGAAGAGTTTTTTAATACAAACATAAGCACTGATTTTTCAAAAATCAAAAAAGACGCGATGAGGCTCCTGCAGGAGGAGGCCGAGCTTATAGAAATTGCAAGGCTTGTCGGGGTAGAATCATTGTCGGATAAAGACAGGCTTGTGCTGGAAACGGCAAAATCAATACGCGAAGATTTTCTTCATCAAAACGCCACGCACGAGATAGATACCTATACCTCTTTGGCCAAACAGTATAAAATGCTTAAAAATATAATGTCTTTGCATGAAGGACAACAACTATTATCCGAGGAAAAAGTTGCCTTGAAAAATATACTGGAACTGCCCGTAACAGATAAAATTACAAGGTCTAGGTATATCGCAGAAAATCAGATGCAAAAATTCGAAGAGATAGCAAAACAGATAAAGGACGACATAGAAAAATTCGCATCATTTGAAAAAATAAAAAAGAAAGGAAAGCAGCGTGAGCTTTAAAGAATATCTTACAATATCCGAGGTAAACGGCCCGCTGGTTTTTGTCAAACAAACCGAGGGCGTAGGTTACGATGAGTTATGCGAGATTGAACTGCCCAGCGGTGAAATACGCCGGGGCAGGGTTTTGGAAATCTCGAAAGACATATGCCTTGTGCAGGTATTTGAAGGCACGCGCGGTATAGATGTGCCTAAATCCAAAGTAAGATTTCTGGGCAAGAGCATCGAACTGGGCGTATCGCCGGATATATTAGGCAGAGTCTTTGACGGATTAGGCAGGCCTAAAGACGGCGCTCCTGCAATAATCCCGGAAAAGACACTGGATATAAACGGTAAACCCATAAATCCATACGCAAGGGCGTATCCGTCGGAATTTATTGAAACCGGCATCTCCAGCATCGACGGTATGAACCCGATTATCAGAGGACAGAAGCTGCCGATATTTTCCGCGACAGGGCTGCCGCATTCAAGAATAGCAAGCCAGATAGCCAGGCAGGCCGCGATTCTGGATAAGCAGGAAAAATTCGCGGTTGTATTCGGCGCAATGGGCATTACATTCGAAGAAGCGCATTTTTTTATAGCGGATTTCAAGCAAACAGGCGCCATAGAAAGATGTGCGCTTTTTATAAACCTGGCAGATGACCCGGCGATAGAAAGGCTGGCGACGCCGCGCATAGCGCTTACATGCGCGGAATATCTCGCATTCGAAAAAGATATGCATGTCCTGGTTATATTAAGCGACATGACGATATACTGCGAGGCCTTAAGGGAAGTGTCCGCTGCCAGAAAAGAGATTCCAGGCCGCCGCGGCTATCCCGGTTATTTATATACCGATCTTGCCACCATATACGAACGCGCCGGAAAAATACAAAATAAGCCCGGCTCCATAACCCTTATGCCGGTGCTGACCATGCCGGAAGACGATAAAACGCACCCTGTGCCCGATTTGACAGGATATATTACTGAAGGCCAGATAATAACCTCAAGGGACCTTCACAGAAAAGGCATATATCCGCCTATAGATGTTTTACCAAGCCTTTCCAGGCTGAAAGATAAAGGCATAGGCAAAGATAAAACACGCAAGGACCATTCTGATTTATTGAACCAACTTTTTGCTTGTTACGCCAGAGGCAAAGAGGTGAAGGAACTCGCGGTTATCCTGGGCGAGGCCAGTTTGAGCGAAATGGACAAGCTATACCTGAAATTTCAGAATGAATTCGAAGACAAATTTGTAAAGCAGACGGAATATGAAAGGCGCAGCATACAAACTACCCTTGATATAGGATGGCGGCTTCTGGGCGCGTTTCCAAAAACAGAGCTTAAGAGAATACGCCAGGAATATTTGGAAGAATATTATGATAATGTCAGTAAAACCTAACAGGATGGAGCTGCTGAAATTAAAGCGAAGAATCGCTATCGCTCGGCGCGGGCATAAACTTTTAAAAGACAAACAGGACGAACTTATGAGAAAATTTATGTCCACGATAGAAGACACCAAATCTTTAAGGTTCGAGGTAGAGAAGGCCTTAAAAGAAATCTTCATAGATTTTATAGAGGCGCGTTCTGTAAATTCTGCCGGGCTTATAGACGAACAACTCGCTGCCAGAAAAGCGGTTCTGGAGGTGGCATATTCCACAGAACGGTTTTTAAATCTCGGGCTTACGGGATTTGCCATTAAGAATATTCCGGCCGAACCAGAATATAGCTTTTTTACCACAACAAGCAGCCTTGACAGGGCGCTGGCAAATTTTAGGGGCATACTTTCTAAATTGGTTGCCCTTGCGCAGGCTGAGTCCAGGATAAAACTTTTGGCTGAAGAAATAAAAAAAACACGCAGGCGTGTCAATGCCCTTGAATATATCTTGATACCCAACCTGATAGATACAGTCAGGTATATAAACATGAAACTAGCTGAATTCGAACGCTCCAGCCTTACCCGCCTTATGCGCGTAAAAGAACAAATAAAAATAGCGTAAGAGAACAATGTCTAAAGTAGTATTCATATGCCTAAAAGACCCCGGCAAAAATCCTTATTCGCGAAAGGACGCCGATATATTATCGGATCTTATTGCGCCGGATAATATTTCCCCGAACCCGCCCAAAATAATACAGGATAATGGCATCCTTGTAACAGTGTTTAATCCCGCGGAGGCTTTACTTGTGAAAAATACAAGTATATGCCTCGGCCATATAATAGATTCACAGGATAGCTGGCACAAACCTTTGTCGAAAGTCCCGGACGGCGCTTTCGCCATATTCCGCAGCAATAAAAATACCGTGGAATTAATAAGCGATATGACAGCATCCAGGAGCATATGGTATACACACACACAAAACATGTTAATAGCGTCCAACTCACAGCGCGCCATAATAATGCTTCTTAAAAGTTTTAAGCCTAACAGAGTTGTTTTTTCGTGGATGTTGTCGTCGGGGACCATCGGCCCGGGTAATTCCTGGGATAGCAGAATAAAGCACCTGCCTCCGAACGCCCGACTTATTTTAGACCGCATGAACTGGAACTTAACCTTAAAACAACAAACTCACGATTTTACACCCTCAAACATATCCGACGAAGAACACGAGAGGCGATTTACGAATATATTGGAACGCATATTTACCAATCTCGAATTTGACCCTTCAAAGTATGCCCTGGCCTTATCTGGAGGATTTGACTCAAGGACAATCCTTCTTATGCTGTTAAAAATGAAAAAAAATATCAAATGCATTACCTGGGGCCTTAAATCATCGCTGGAAGATGAACATAATGACCCATATGTCGCAAGGTCCATAACAAAACTTTTTGGGCTTAACCATATATACCTTGAAACAGATATATCAAAAGAGCCGGCGGAAAAAATCCTCGTCAGGTTTTTGGTGGCAGGCGAGGGTAGAAATGACGATGTTGGCGCTTATATCGACGGATTAAACACCTGGAAATCCCTGTTTGAAAGCAAAGTCTCGGCAGTTTTAAGGGGCGATCAATGCTGCGGAGACCCCGTAAGCAATGTTTCTTCGTTTAGGCCGCGGCAAAAAAGCAGGGTAGAGCTTTTATCCGATTACGGTTTCTGTAAAGACACAGGCGAGATTAAATTTGAAAAACAAAATTCACCGCCCGGCGTTGAAAGAAAACCTAATGAGTCTTTAATTACCTGGTATATACGCCTATACCAGGAATTCCACGTCCCTTTTATACTAGCCCCGTTAAATGAGTTAAAAAGTTCTTATGTTGAAATGATTACGCCGCTTCTTTCAAACAGTATCGTAAAATATACAAGGCAGATGCCCGACCATTTGCTTATCAATAAGACATTGTTCAAGAAAATAGCGCATTCAATAAATCCGGGCATTGAATTCACTTCCAGCGCGCGTGCAATTATACAAAAACAAGACCTCCTGAAAATAAAAGATATAAAAACAGTAATATCGGATGAGCTTAACGACAGTTACTCCAGAACAATATTGCCCGGGGAATTTATAGAATACGTTTTTTCAAATATAAATAAATTTATTCTGGATGACACTGTCGCTGTAAAAAGCCTAACGGGAGGCAGCGCGATAGATTGCAGCCGCCTAGCGCTGCGCACCTACATAATCTGTAAAATGACCAAGATTTTATCCGAAGACGCAAAGGCGCTAACTCGACGATAATAAAATAGGACGAAATAGATGTTAATTTTGACTGCCGGAAACGAATCTTTCAAACCCATGATAAAAACTTCTATCGCGCAAGCCAAAAAATTTGGCTACAAGGCCGCTGTCTATGATCTGGGCGGGCTTGGGTTTGGAAAACCTTTTAAGGTAAAGAACAAGTCATTTCAAGAAAACGGGTATTACTGGAAAATCAAAGGCGGCAAGGGCTGGGTTACCAGGGCTTTTCATAAAATAGCCGTTGTAAAAGACTGCCTTAATAATTGTTCCGATTTTATCGTTTATTTAGACGGAGATGCGGTGCTGGCGGCCAATATCGATGAAATTGAAAAAGATTACGATATCGGAGTAACAGTAAGGCCCGCAATAGAAGTCAACAACAGAAAGAGATGGTACGGAGAAAAAAAGGCCCTGTGGTTTGGCGGGGTAAATGCCGGAGTTATGTTTTTTAACAATACCAGGGCTGCTAAGGTATTTGTTAGCAGGTGGGAAAAAGAGGCAAAAAAATTAAAAAACGACCAGCTCGCCGTAAACTCCATGCTGGATTCCTACCTTCCTGCTTTACCGGGCAAGATTATAAATTTTAAAGGCATTAAAATACGGACTTTTGACGCAAGGATATATAATTATTATTTTTTTGACGCGCCTAAATACGCGTATAGAGACGTAGAGAATATGGATATAAAAAAGGCAAAAATATTGCATTTTAAAAGTAACGCCAGGCAAAGGCATTATGAGCATTTCAGCAAAACCAACAAATCCCCGCGTTCCCTCAGCAGGATTTTATCTGTCATCCCGATATGATAATGTCCTATTATACCGATTTAGAAATGTCCTCTATTGATAGTGCTATAATACCTCCATTTAAAGCC
>JAFGKX010000109.1 GCA_016928375.1 Candidatus Omnitrophota bacterium
AAAAAAATTTAGAATTTTCTCTTGACATAATATTAAAATTAATAATAATGTAGGTAAAGACAATATATAATAAATAAGCCTGCCTGCCGGCAGGTAGGGAATAATATGCAATTAAAAGGTAAGGTAGCTATAGTAACAGGTTCTGCGCAGGGCATAGGAAAGGCAATAGCCCTTGCCCTGGCAAGGGAAGGCGCGAATATAGCGGTATGCGATGTGAACGAAGAAGGTATCGCAAAGGCGCGTAAAGAGATAGAAACGCTTGGCGTAAAGACAATAGGCCTTAAGGTGGATGTTACTGCTTCGGATCAGGTCGAAAATACGGTAAACAAAGTGCTTGACAATCTAGGCAAAATTGATATACTTGTCAACAACGCGGGCATAACAAGAGATTCTTTGATAATGCGCATGAAAGAAAGCGACTGGGACGCTGTGTTAGGGGTTAATTTAAAAGGCGCCTTTAATTGCATAAAAGCAGTTTCAAGGCATATGATAAAGCAGCGCTCAGGCAGGATTGTAAACATCGCTTCTATAATAGGAATCATGGGCAATGCCGGACAGGCTAATTATTCCGCAAGTAAAGCAGGCATAATAGGGCTTACAAAAAGCGCAGCAAAAGAATTTGCCTCAAGGAATATTAATGTCAACGCTATCGCCCCAGGATTCATAAAAACAGCCATGACGGATGTGCTTACGGATGAACAAAAGAACAGGATGCTGGAAGCAATACCTCTGTCAAGGTTCGGTGAAGCGCAGGATGTGGCAAACTTAGTTTTGTTTTTGGTCAGTGAGGCGTCTTCTTATATAACGGGAGAGGTTATTAAGGTGGACGGCGGAATGGTAATGTAAAACAAGGAGGTAAAATAAATGGCAACGTCAGATAAGGTAAAATCCATTATCGCAGAACAATTAGGAGTAAAACCAGAAGAAGTAACCCCTGAGGCATCTTTTATAGATGATCTGGGTGCTGATTCTTTAGATACAGTTGAGCTTGTAATGGCTCTTGAAGAAGAGTTTAGTATAGAGATACCGGATGAAGACGCTGAAAAGATGAGCAAAGTAGCCGATGCTATCAAGTACATAGAAGAAAAAGTCGCAACAAAGAGCAAAGGCTAAATTTGCCGAAAGGCATTCAACTGGTATTTATATATAAATGAAAAGAAGAGTAGCTATTACAGGCATAGGCTTTATCACGCCTTTGGGAAGCGACAAAAAACTGTTCTGGGAAGCAAGTTGCCAGGGCAAGAATGCGGTTGGTAAAATAACTGCTTTTGACGCGACAGGATTTCCTTCCCGTGTGGCCGGTGAAGTCAAGGATTTTGATCCCTCCAAATATTTATCCCTGAAAGATATAAAAAGGACAGACAGGTTTGTCCAATTCGCTATGGCTGCGTCCCGCGCAGCCATTGAAGATACAGGCCTTAATTTAAGCGCCGTAAATAAAGACCGTTTCGGTGTAATAATAGGTTCTGGTATAGGCGGCATACATATCATAGAAAGCGAACACAAGATACTGCTGGAAAAGGGCGTTGATAGGTTATCGCCGTTTTTTATACCAATGCTCATAGTAAATATGGCATCCGGCAAAGTTTCCATGGATTTAGGCCTGAAAGGGCCTAACACCTGTGTCGCGACCGCATGCGCCACCGGGACTCATGCCATAGGAGATGCCTTTAAAATAATTCAAAGAAATGACGCGGATTTTATGATATGCGGCGGCACAGAAGCCGCAATTTCACCTTTGGCCTTTGGCGGTTTTTGCGCAGCGCGGTCGCTTTCTGCCAGAAACGATGATCCGGAACACGCGTCAAGGCCTTTCGACAAACAGAGAGACGGGTTTGTTATGGGCGAAGGCTCAGGTGTAGTAGTTCTGGAGGAATTAGAGCACGCAAAATCCAGAAACGCGCACATCTATGCCGAGATAATAGGCTATGGCATGACAGCTGATGCGTATCATATGACTGCCCCTGATCCTGAAGGAAAAGGCGCGACGCTTTGCATGAAAAACTGCCTGAAAGATGCGGGCGTGGCCTTAACGGAAGTAAACTATATAAACGCGCACGGAACATCCACCGTATTAAATGATAAAATAGAAACCAAGGCCATAAAAGATACTTTTGGGGAATATGCTTATAAAATACCCATAAGTTCCACCAAGTCCATGATGGGGCATCTTTTAGGGGCTGCCGGCGGCATTGAGGCTATTGTCACTGCGCTGGTTATAGATAACGGAATTATCCCACCTACTATAAATTATGAATTTAAAGACCCTGAATGCGATCTTGATTATGTTCCGAATAAGGCGAGAAAAGCTGATGTCAAAATAGCGCTATCTAATTCTTTAGGTTTTGGCGGGCACAACTGCACAATCGCGCTAAGAAAAGTCTAACCGCTGGAACCTCTACACTAAAATAAAGTTCCTCGCTAATACAAGATGCTCGCACCTGTCGCCTGCCTGCCGGCAGGCAGGCATCTTAGTATTGCTCGGGACAAAACCTATCCTTCGATAAACTCAGGATAATCCTGAGCCTGCCGAAGGGTTACTTTGCAAATTTTGGAGGTAAATCATGGATTATTTGCTTACCGAACAACAAATAATGATACGTGACCTTGCGCGCCAGATAGCGCAGGAGAAAATTGCGCCTGTTGCAGCGCATCATGATGAAACAGGGGAGTTTCCCTGGGGCATAATGAAGATAATCGCGGAGAGCGATTTGTTCGGGGTGTTCATAGAGGAGAAATACGGCGGCACAGGCGGCGGCGTTATGGACCTCGTGCTTGCAACCGAAGAATTTTCCAAGGCATGCGGCGGTATAGCTGTATGCTACGCGGCAACGGCATTAGGCGCTTTTCCTATAATATTATACGGCAGCGAAGAACAGAAGAAAAAATATCTGCCTGATATCGCAAAAGGTAAAAAGTTGGCAGCTTTCGGATTAACAGAGGCAGGCGCAGGATCTGATGCGGGGGCGATCGCGACTACTGCGAAAAAATCAGGCGACCATTATATATTAAACGGCACCAAGCAGTGGATTACAAACGGCGGCGAGGCCGAAGTTTACACGGTGGTAGCTATCACCGACAAAACAAAGGGTTCGCGCGGGGCGAGCGCTTTTATCGTGGAAAAAGGCACCCCTGGTTTTGAATTCGGAAAAAAAGAAAATAAAATGGGTATTCGCGCGTCTGCGACAAGAGAACTTGTTTTTAATGACTGCAAAATTCCGAAAGAGAATTTAATCGCAAAAGAAGGCTACGGCTTTATAGTCGCGATGAAGACTTTCGATCAATCGCGTCCGGGTATCGGGGCTCAGGCAGTTGGTATTGCCCAGGGCGCTTTGGACCATGCCATAAAATACGCGAAAGAAAGAGTGCAGTTTGAAAAACCAATATCGAGTTTTCAGGGCGTACAGTTTATGCTGGCGGATATGTCTACTCAGGTTGAAGCGGCAAGAGCGCTTGTATATGCTACAGCCAGGATGGTAGATGCCGGAATAAAAGATATATCCAGGGCATCTGCCCAGGCGAAACTTTTTGCTTCCGATATGTGCATGAAGGTGACGACGGACGCAGTGCAGATATTCGGCGGCTATGGCTACATGAAAGAATATCCTGTGGAAAAATATATGCGCGATGCGAAAATAACGCAGATATACGAAGGCACCAATCAGATACAGCGCGGAGTAATCGCATCCAACCTGATAAAAGAATCACTAAAAAAATAATGAATCCCGCACCTTTTAGATAAAAGGATGCGGGAATAGTAAAAAGGTGCGGGATGAATATAGTAGTTTGTATAAAACAGGTCCCCGACACGACGAACGTACGGATTGACCCGAACACGAATACGCTTATTCGCGAAGGGGTAGAGTCCGTAATAAACCCGTTCGATATGTATGCCATAGAAGAAGCTGTCAGGACAAAAGAAAAAACAGGCGGTAAAGTTATTGTAATATCCATGGGCCCGCCGCAGGTTGAGACAGCGCTTCGCGAGGCGTTGTCATTAGGCTGTGACGAGGCAATACTGCTTTCGGACCGCGCATTTGCCGGAAGCGATACCTGGGCAACAAGTTATACGCTTGCCATGGCGATAAAAAAGATAAAAGATTTTAATGTGATATTCTGCGGTAAACAGGCATCGGACGGCGACACTGCGCAGGTCGGGCCCGGTATTTCCGCGCACCTTGATATACCGCAGGTAACTTATGTGAAAAAAATAGAAAAAATAGATGAAAAAAGCGCGATTGTATACCGCATGACAGAAGAAGGCTATGATGTTATAGAGACGCCGCTTCCGGTTGTGCTTACTGTGGTAAAAGAGATAAATACGCCGCGCATACCCTCATTAAAAGGTAAGATGACCGCAAAAAAAGCGCAGATTCTGGCATGGAAAGCGCAGGACCTGAATGTAAATGATAAATTTATAGGATTAAACGGCTCCCCTACGCAGGTTGTAAAGATTTTTACTCCAAGCCCGAGAAGCGGAGGCGAAATTTTTCAGGGCGAGACCGATGAAGTTGTAGTTAAATTGATAGACCGCATCAAAGATGAACTAAAGCCTAAATTTTAATGATTTCGAAAGAACGCGTAAGGAAAATTTTCAGGCACGAAGCGCCCGACAGAATAGGGATTTTTGATTTCTTTGATAATCTGACGCTTGTCAACTGGGAAAAGCAGCAGCTGATTAAGGGGCAGGAGCCTTCGGATTATTTCAGTTTTGACCTGGATTTTAGGAAAAAAAACCGCGATAAAAATAAATTCCAGGTGGTTTCTTTTAACGGCCCGTTTCAGCAGCTTGCGAGCGAGAAAAAATTACAGCCCGCGCTCATAGATTTTATAAGAGAACCAAAGCGAACAGGCGAATTTTTCAAGAAATCTCTGGATAATATATTTTCCGGGTATACTGTGTTAAAAAAATCAGGCGTAAAGCCTGACGCTGTTTTTATATGCGAAGATATTGCTTATGATAACGGCCTGTATTTTTCCATAGATAAATACAAAGAAACGCTTTTTGCGTTTCATAGGGAAATAAGCGGCTATTTTAAAAATGAAGGGCTTTTTACGATATTTCATTGCGACGGGTGCGTTGAGCAGCTTGTGCCGTTTCTTGTAAAAGCCGGGTTTTCAGGCGCGCATCCTTTGCAGGAGATGCCCAACCCTAATTTGATAAAAATAAAACAGGATTTTAAAGGCGCGATAACTTTTATCGGCGGCATAAGCCTCCTGCGTTTAAAAGGACTGCATGAAGACATATATGATAGAGTGCACGAATTGAAAGAAGGCGCAGATTATATATTTTGTTTTGACGGCCCTATACCGCAGGATACGGAATTTGATGCTTATAGAGATATAATAAACCACGTAGAAACTACCGGAGCTTACAGCAAATGACAGGAATAGAAATACTTTCGGATAAATGCGTAGGATGCAAGGCGTGTCTTAAGGCGTGCCCATATGATGCTATTTATATGCAGGGTAAACTTGCTGTAATAGATGAGGCAAAATGCACCCTTTGCGGCGCCTGCGTGCAGGCGTGCAAATTCGACGCTATCATACTGCGCAAGGAAGAAGAAACACAAAAAGATATTTCCGAATACAAAGGCGTATGCGTAATAGCGGAACAGAAAAAAGGTATTATACAATCCGTTACTTATGAGCTGCTTGGCAAAGGCAGGGAGCTCGCTGACAGGCTGAATGTGGAATTATCCTGCATATTGATGGGCCACAATATGGAAGAATCCGCGCATGAACTTATATTTCGCGGCGCGGATAAGGTATACCTTGTCGATTCGGAAAAGCTTACTCATTATCAGGATGAGCCGTATACAAGAGTTATAACAGAACTGATAAATGAATATAAGCCCGAGATCGTATTATGCGGCGCGACATCCATAGGCCGCTCTTTGATTTCACGCGTTGCCATAAATTTAAGGACAGGCCTGACCGCGGATTGCACAGGCCTTGATATAGATGAGGAAAGGCGCCTTCTTCTGCAGACCCGGCCCGCGTTCGGCGGAAATATTATGGCAACTATCATATGCCCTAACCATAGGCCGCAAATGTCGACTGTGCGCCATAAAGTTATGAAAGAAGCTGAAGTAGATAAAACGAGAAAAGGCGAAGTAATAAAAAAGACATTTCCGGATAAATTACTGGCTTCCAGGACAAAGATCTTAAAGGCAGTGGAAGAGGAAACAGAAAAAATAAATCTTACTGAGGCGGATTTTATCGTATCTGGAGGAAGAGGATTAGGGTGTCCTGAAAATTTTTCAGTTATAAGAGAATTAGCAGGTACTTTGAATGCGGCAGTAGGCGCATCACGTGCTGCGGTTGACGCAGACTGGATATCCTACGCTCACCAGGTTGGGCAGACAGGAAAGACAGTGTGCCCTAAAATATATATTGCATGCGGAATATCAGGCCAGATACAACATTTGGCAGGTATGTCTTCATCGGATATCATCATAGCCATAAACAAAGACCCTGACGCGCCTATATTTAAGGTAGCGACATACGGGATAGTAGGGGATTTGTTTCAGATAGTTCCCGCCCTCGCAAAAAAAATCAAAGAGCTTACCAGATAAAATCCAACAGATTTTGCATGCTCGCCTCCGCTTGCCGCTCGCAAAAAGAATACTTCGCCTTCGGCGAAGGGCGCTTTTTGCTTCGCTGTGTCAAAAATTGCCTGCCTGCCGGCAGGCAGGCTCCCTTATCGCCATTGAGGAAGTCGCAATTTTGTGACAGTCGCTCCGGCTTCGCATGCAAAATCTTTACGTTTTTACCATTTTTTTATTTAAAACCATTGACAGAATCACCAATTTATATTAAAATATAGCAGTCATTTATAAATAGTTTTAACACATAAATAAAAAGATTTAAAACAGATGTAATTAAATTTTAATAATAGTCCCTCGCTAATATAAAGTCCTCGCACCTGCTCGGACTTAAGTAATGCTCGGGACAATTTTTACTTCGTAAAAATTGGAGGAAAACCATGCTAATTTCCAGAATATTTTCTTTGCTGGTCGTTATCTTATTTACGTTTAATACAGTTACCTGGTCAGCGCCGATGCATGATACATTAAGGGCGATGTCAATCAAACTAAAAGACACAGGCGATGAGTCAAGTTTTGGCGAAGATGTAAGATTTTTACAAGATAAGTTAGGTCCGAATGAGGTAATAGTATTAACCAATGAATCGGGCCAAGCGCGGGTTGCGGTGGTGCCGCGATATCAGGGCCGTGTCATGACAAGTACTGCCAGTGGTGATATAGGTACAAGCTTTGGCTGGATAAACAAACGTCTTATAGCTTCAGGCAAAACACTACCGCATATGAATCCATTTGGCGGCGAAGATAGATTCTGGATGGGGCCTGAAGGCGGACAATTCGCGATATTTTTTCCTGAAGGCGCATCGCCTGATTTTAATTTTGCAGACTGGCAGACCCCTGCAGTGATAGATACTGAACCATTTGGCATAGAACATGTATCAGTACCTGATTCAGCATCAGGTAAAATCAATGCGGTAAGTTTTAAGCGCAATGCTGAGATTGCAAATTATTCAGGAACAAAATTTAAGGTGCAAATAGGGCGTGAGATTAGGCTGTTAGACTCAAGAGAGGTTAGAGGCGCTCTACACATGGAATTGCCGGATGGAGTTAAAGTAGTAGCTTATGAATCAAACAACATGCTTACTAACACAGATAACCGAACATGGTTTAAGGAGAACGGGCTTCTTTCTATTTGGATACTTGGCATGTATAATCCATCGCCTGACACAACAGTTATAATACCATTTAGACAGGGAGAAGAGAGCGAACTCGGCCCTGTAGTGAATGATGTTTATTTTGGAAAAGTGCCTTCTGATCGTTTAGTGACTAAAAATGGAGTACATTTTTTTAGGGGCGATGGCCAGCAACGAGGAAAAATCGGAGTATCACCGAAACGCGCATTACCTGTTATGGGTAGTTATGATGCTTCTACCAAAACCCTTACAATCGTTCAATATACGAAAGATGATAGAAATACCAGATATGTTAATTCACTATGGGAAATACAAAATGATCCTTTTGCAGGCGATGTAGCTAATTCTTATAATGACGGTGCTCCGGAACCTGGGGCAGCGCCGCTTGGGCCATTTTATGAACTTGAATCCTCATCTGCTGTAAGAGAACTTCGCCCTTATGAATCCATACAGCATACTCACAGAACAATGCACATGCAGGGTACTGAAGAAGAATTAGATACAATCGCAAGGCAGGTCTTTGGTGTAAGCCTGGAAGAAATTAAAACAGCGCTTCCTTCACAGACAATACCGGAGCTTAACGCGAACCCTGTTGATTATGCTGCGAAATTAGAAACAATACAAACATTCCTTAAAAACAAAGGCATTTTGTGCGGGCTTGTTTCTTTGGAGAATATGCATAAGCCAGAAGCTGAAGCAATCATCAATGTTATAATAGAGGCTCAGAGAAGAGGCGCGCTTTATGTGCCTGAAATAGCTTTACGCGGCAGCACAGATGATGTTAATAGAGCATTAGCATTGATATCTAAAATAAGAAAAGATAATCCTGATGCAATAATAGCAGCTGGCTCTGTATCAAGTTCTGAAAATAGCAGAAAAGCTGTTGAGG
>JAFGKX010000110.1 GCA_016928375.1 Candidatus Omnitrophota bacterium
GCATCCTGATTTTTAAAAGGCTCAAAAACATGTTAACGGAGCTTTTCAGCGCTTTTACTTTTGTCTGCGGGGAATTATTCCATGTTACGCCCACTTCTTTTATTCTGCATCCTTTTACCTTCGCTAAATAAAGCATCTCTACGTCAAAACAAAAACCGTTTATTTTTAAAACGCGCGCTATATCTTTTGCTACAGCACCTTTAAACAGCTTAAACCCGCACTGCGTATCATTAAAATCCCGGATAAGCAGTACCTTTACGAAAATATTGAAAATCTTTCCCATGACCTCTCTGTACCAGGGTTGATGGATCTTTACATCAGAATCTTTGATACTGCGCGAACCTATCGCTATATCGTAATCTTTATCAGCATAAACGAATAATTTGTTTATTTCCTCTATCGGCGTGGACAAATCCGCATCGGAAAAAAGCACATAATCCCCTGATGATTTTAATATGCCTGCTCTTACGGAAAACCCTTTGCCTCTGTTGGATTGATTTTTTTCTATCTTAAGCCGGCCCTCTTTATATAGGCGGCTTGCCTGCGCTTTACCAATAGTATTATCTTTGCTTCCGTCATCAACAACTATGACCTCGTAATCATAGCCCTGATTTTTAAGAAAATCATACATCTTTAAGAGCGTATTTTCTATTCTCTGCTCTTCGTTATACGCGGGTATTATTATCGAAAGCTTCATGTTGAATTATTCTTTCTTATAATGCAGCAACGAGCCGCCGATCCAACTGACGGGCTTTGAAGAAGGCGCCCATTTAACCTGGCCGGATTGAAGTTCGGTATTTTCTAAAATATAATCGCCTTTTCTAGGGTTTATATAATCTGTTTTACTAAAAGCAGCGTATGGTATTTTATAATACTGATACGCATTCTCTCCCCCGAAAAATGCTTTTATTTTTACTTCTTTTATATTATTTTTCTCTATATATTCTTTCAGCCTTTTGTAATCCTGCCCCCAGGCAATATTGGAATCACCCAAAAGTTTATATCCATTTTTGAATCCGCCTGACACATTATTAAAATACGACAAGTGGCGAGGATACGCGCTAATAGTGTCAACTGCCAGTAAAATTACCAGCACCGCGATTATTGCGCTTACGGCCTTTTGTCCGGCGAAGGTGCCTTTGATATTTACGCAACCACCCGCAATTACATATAAAAACGGATAAATCGGCAATATGTGCCGAATGCCAATATTTACTTTATTTACAAAACACGATGTAAAAAGATACGCCAGAAGCGGCAAAAGCAAAAACACTACCTGCGGAAATTTTTCTTTTTTCGCGAATATCCCGAAAAACCCTGCTGTTATCAGGATAATCGCCGCGACAGGTGTTTTAAAAAGCATGGCAAGCGGAAAATAATACCACCATCCGTCTTTGGAATAATTACCCATAAGATACGCCATATGCCCTTGTCTTGCGTGCCCTAAAAAATACGCAAGCCCTTTGAAATAAGCCTTTGTGGGGCTATGCAGGGGAAACCAGCTGTAATTAGTGTAATCAAGTATTACAATAAGAAATCCCGCGGCAAGTATTACCAAGAGCATTTTTCCGGCAAGCATAAATTGTTTTTTCAGCGTTGTATTTTTATTAAACAGCATTGATGCGGCATATATCAGCGCCGCAGGAAATACGATTTTAAACGACTGCTTATACGCTATAACCGCGATAAATATAGGTATGCCAAAAATGAGATGCTTTATGTTTAATTTGTAATTATAATCGACGAAGTTTTTTCTAAGCATAAAAACAGTAAAAAATACCAAAGCATAAATAACTGGTATAAGCACCAGGCTGCTGTATTTGGTAATAAGCGCAATACCTAAAAACGCGCCGGTTGCATACAGATGCCAACCTCTACCTGATTCGGAATATCTCATAAAAAAATAAATGGTCATAAAATAAAAACAGCTTATTGCGGCATCAAATGTCACAAGCGGCGCGTGCGCCAGGAAATTGGGGCAGAACGCGAAACATGCCAGGGAAATAATTCCGCCTAAAATACCATTCAATCTACGGGAATAAAGATATATAAAAATACCGAGTATTGCGCAGATAAGCACACTGATTAGGCGGCTTAAAAAAAGCATGAGATTTAAATCATTGCCCAGTTTAAATAAAAATGGCTTCTGCATCTTTACTATATCCGAATTTATGCTCGATGCCGCATAAACCTCATGCGGGAATTTTATATTTAAAAACAAAAGCGGTATGGCAGACACCTGCTTTATAAAGGGCGGGTGTTCTATATTAAAACGATAATCATTGAATCTTATGTTTATATAGCCGGCTGTCATATGCGTCTTTTCATCGCTTGTAATAGAATTGGAAGCGCAATAAAACAATCCGCTTAATACAATAAACAGAATCAATGCCGATATTAAAAATAATTCTTTTTTCATGAATATCCGCTATTTACTGCTTGTCAGCCTGATGCTTCTGTGCTTATTCAGGGCGCGCTGTATATAACCCTTCTTCTCAAGAGCAAGCAGTTTATCGAATGCCGATTTATAAGACACTATATGGCAGCCATTTTGTATCTCCCGAATATAGGGCGATTTTTTGTTTGCCGCTATATAGCGCTTTATAAAATCGTATACGCCTTTCTGCTTTTGAGTAAGTTTAAATTGTTCCATTATGCCAATCCCCTCTTTTCCAGTTCCGACATCGCCTGCATAACTTTATCCTCGCAGGTCTGTTTTTTTACCCATTCTATCAAATCATCTACGCCTTTATTGAAACTGATCGATGGCTTAAATCCTAATTTTTTGTTTATTTTGGATATATCGGAAAAACAGTGCCTTATATCCCCCTGCCTGAATTCATTTTTTATTTCAGGCTTTAGGCTGCCCTTACCCTTAAGCTTGGCTATAAGGGTCTCGGCTATTTTCAATATGCTGATGGCCTCGCCGCTTCCCACATTGAATACTTCGTAATCCGCCTCTTCTTTCTGCATAGCCAGAATATTTGCTTTTGCTATATCTGCAACATGCACAAAATCCCTTGTCTGCAGCCCGTCCTCAAAAATAACAGGGTTATTATTATTCAAAATCCTTGAGGAAAATATAGCGCATACTCCGGTATAAGGGTTGGATAACGCCTGCCTGGGCCCGTATACATTGAAATATCTTAATGCTACCGCCGGAATTTTATACGCCTTGCCTACAGCAAGAAACATCTCTTCATGGTCTCTTTTATTTATTGCGTAAATAGAAGTCGGATGAAGCGGCTTTAATTCATCTGTAGCAGCAGGCTCAAGTGTTTTTCCGCAGCAGGGGCAAATCATTTTCCATTGCTTACTCTTTAACTGTTTCTCTGTCCTTAAATAAGGGTTTACAATGCCGCATTTTTTACATTTGTATTTTCCCTCGCCGTATATAGACATAGAAGATGCTACTATCATTTTTTTTAAATTATGCTTTTTATTGGCAATAACATCGAGCACTATAGCGGCGCCGAAAGCATTGGTTTGGGTATACCTGGCTATTTCATACATAGATTGCCCGACACCGACTAAAGCAGCCTGATGAAACAATACATCCACCCCTCTAAGAGCTTCATAAAATGCATCCTTATCAAGTATATCCGCATTGATAAATTCAGCTTTTTTATTAAGATATTCAGGTGCTTTTCTATTCTTTCCATGGACCTGCGGCTGCAGATTATCGTATATTTTTACGTTGTGGCCTTGCTTTATCAGCTCATCCACCAAATGCGAGCCTATAAATCCGGCGCCGCCTGTTACAAGTATCTTCATTTAAAAAGCTCCTTATTTTTTATCACCCATTCAATAAGCATATCAATGCCTTTTTCTTTTGATATTTTTGGCTGCCACCCTAGAATTTCTTTTGCTTTGGATATATCGCTAACATATATTTTCTGATCTCCCGGGCGCCATGGGGCATATTTTACCTCGATTTTCCTGTTTAATTTGTTTTCCAGCATCGATATCAATTCAAGAAGAGACATCTGATTATTAATGCCTCCTCCTATGTTAAATGCCGCGCCTTTTATTTTATTTATATTCCTGTAAGCCAGGTCAAAAAGGCCTACCAGGTCATCTACGCAAAGTACATCACGCACCTGTTTTCCGTCACCATAAATAGTTATAGGCCTATTTAAAACAGCGCAAATCGTAAAATGCGCTACCCAACCCTGGTCCTCAACTCCAAATTGTCGTTGGCCATATATGCAGGACTGGCGCATAACAGCGGTATTTATCCCGTAAATCCTGGCATAATCCAATACATACTGATCCGCGCTTCCCTTAGAACATCCGTAAGGAGAATGAAAATCCAGCTGCCTTGTTTCAGAAATGCCATTTTTTAAATCAAGATACTGGTAGGTATTGTTTTTATCGGTAATCTTTAAATCGAGCATCTCGCCGTAAACCTTGTTTGTCGAGGCGTATATTATAACAGGATTTAATTGAAATTCGCGTACTGCCTCAAGAAGGTTGAATGTACCTTGCGCATTTATCTCAAAATCCCTGCGCGGATCCGTAACAGAAGTCGTTACAGCCACCTGCGCTGCCATATGGTATATGACATCCACATCTTTATTTTTCTTAACAGCAGCTTTAAGGCCTTTATAATCCGATATATCCTGTTTTATAAAATCTATTTTTTGCGTTTGTTTAAGCCATTCTAAATTTTTTTCAGAGCCCATGCGTGAAAGATCATCAAGTACAATAACTTTATCGCCGCGCTTGGAATAAATATTAGCAATATTACATCCGATAAACCCGCATCCTCCGGTAATTAATACTTTCACTCTATCCTTCCTTTCCTGCTAAGTTATTTTTCTTGCACAAGACTGCGTATATAGAATAATACCAATATTACAAAAACAAATAGCGATACAAATGAAGAAAACCAAAAAATTGATTTATAAAAAGCATCTGGCTGCTGAATTATTGATATAGTAAAATCAGGCATCTCGTTCGCAAAACTTTTTTCGATGGAGGCGATCCTCCATACCTTAGAATGGCCCATAAGAGAAAAAGCTACCTGAAGCAGGGCTGCGATTGAAACAAATTTTATAACTTTGCTCAGATTTTTATATAAATGTATAAGCTTTTGCATGTTTATACAGGATATTATCACCATTACGACCAAAGGCAGGATCAAAAATCTTGAAGGAACCCGCTCGGAATTAAGCAGAGGAATAGGCAGCATGGCTATAAACGCATAAAAGCAGCTTATCGAAAATAAACTCATTAAGCCTATAGGCCAATCCAGTTTTTTATATGTATAATTTTTAGATACGGAATCATTTTTAAACCTTACGTAGAATCCAAAATACGCTATAAACGCAAGGCCCAATATTCCGATATATATATCACATTCCCAGGAACCAAGGCTTGCTAAAATACCGCCGGCATATACAAAAGTATGGTCTCTTATAAGCGTAAGTGCATCAAATAGATCCCTCAAGTTAGGGTAACCCGACATAAATCTGTAACCTTTATTATAGAAAGTAATAGCAGCGGGCAATAATTTAAATAAAGATAAGAGCACGCTTAAAATAATAGCTGAAGCAACCTGCCTGGTGTATTTTCTTTCGAATATTGCCAAAAATAGCATAAAAAGTATGCACCATACGAATAAATGCCATGTGCCCTGTAATATTATCGCAAAAAGTATAAGCGATATCTTAATCGCAGCATTGTTGTTTTTGGCGTTCTGCTCTATCAACTCAAATAAGAACAAACAGAAAAACGGCAACAGGAAATAACCGTTCCACATCGAATGCCCTATAGCGATGTGTGATGTTATGTGCCCGTTAAAATTAAATAACAAATATAAAATAGTAAAGGGAATAAGCGATAAGTTATACCGCTTTTTTATCAGGAGGCAGCCTATAAAACCTATCGCGTACATTAAAATCGTATTAAGGACTATGAAATTTCCGATGCTCATTACCTTAAGCAGAATCAATTGCGGCGAGGTTATTATTTCAGGCAAAGCCAGAAACCTGTTTGTGGCATCATAAGGCAATGCCCTTGAAACATTATACGGTATTATGCCCTGCCTGATTGCCTGCTCAAGTACGGAATAGCAGCGGATTTCTTTTGGCCAGTCATATGCGGAAAATGACAAATCACCGAAATTAAAAAACGAAAGCCAATGAATGATCCCAAGAATAAAAAGAAATGCTATTACCAATATTCCGATTATCTTCTGGTTTCTTTTGAATATTTCCATTATATTATCCGTTGTTTAACTGATAGTTTACTTCATCCGTTAATTTAAATCCCGCAATACTGCGCAATGCCTGAAAATGTTTTTTAACATCATCCAAGGTTCTTATTTTAAGTAATCTCCTGAACATATAATTGGGCCTGAAATAAAAACCTTTGTATGCCTTTTGTATCCAGGCGTCTGCGTCAGGAACAAGGTAATTCAGCCTGTCATTACGCAAATTCAAAACAACTTGTTCCCAATAACCCGCATCCATAAGGCGCTCTTTTACAGCCAGCTCCTGTAAAGATGTCGTAGGGTATGGAGTAGCTATGGTAAACATAGCAAAATCAGGGTTTAAAGTTCTGGCAAATGATATTGTATTGGACATTGATTCTTCGGTATCGTAAATATACCCGATGATAAAATAGGCGAAAGTTTCTATCCCGATATTCCTGGTCAAGCGAAATGCCTCTTTCACCTTTCTAAGATCTATACCCTTATTCATGATTTTTAATATTCTTTCATCGCCTGATTCAACACCGTATCTTAATCTTATGCATCCTGCTTTCTTCATAAGCCTAAGCAGCTCAGCGTCTATGCAATCTACTCTGGTAGGTGATTCCCACCTTACTTTCAAATTTCTTTTTACTATCTCATTACATACATTGAAAACAAACCTTCGATTGGAAGTCAGGGTATCATCGTAAAACATTATTTCTTTTATTTTATACTTTTTTACAAGCATCTCCATCTCATCCACGACTTTTTTAGGGTCTCTAAACCTGCATTTTTTATCGGACGGGCCTTTTACACAGAATCCGCATTTATAGGGACAGCCCCTGGAAGCTATCATTGTTGTAATGGGATGATGGTTTATTATGGATGAATATTTATCTATCGGCAAAAGATGCCTGGCAGGCAAAGGCAATTTATCAAGGTCTGAAACAATATAAGGATCATTGGCTTTAACAACTCCGTTTTCTTTATACACCAATCCGGGCACAGAAGATAAATTAAGCTTCTGCTCCAATGCCTTTACCAGCTCCAACATGGGATATTCACCCTCGCCTATAACACCGTAATCTAAAACATCATATGAAAGCGTTTGTTTTGGATATAAAGATAATAACGGCCCGCCGATAACAGTGATTGCGCCTGCTTCTTTCGCAAGGCGCGCTGCTTCCAAAGCGCCTTTTAGATTCGACAGCATTGATGTTACGCCTACGATATCCGGCTTTTCTTTTTGAAATATCTGCCTGATATCATCCGCTATAAGATTCGATGCCATAGCATCTATTATTCTGACATCATAACCAGCTGATTCCAGTACCGCAGCTACATATGCTAAGCCCAGCGGCGGCATAACGCCGCGCACTTTATTCAAGCTTTCCGGTAGCCGCGTATTCACATCGCCGGTATCGTGATACCTTATAAGAAATATTTTCATTTATTGTTTGTATTAAAAATCCAGAAATTTTTTGCGTAATATCAGCCGGAGCATTTTTATGGCAGTTTTAGCGTTATGAAATAAATTTTTGGAAAACTTGGATTCTCCGCCTATTCTGCCTGTGTAGGTAATCGGTATTTCTATGGTCCTTTTATTATGCTTTATTGCCTCTATTATCATCTCGGGCGAAAATTCAGGGCCTTTGCCTGTAAGAGAATCTTTTATATCATAATAAACAGACTTCCATATGCCCCTGTAAGTGCATCCTACATCCGTAAGGCGCGGTTCATACCTGTAAAGCCACAGAAGTTCGATGATCTTTGCAACGAATACATTGCCACACCTAAGTAAAAAATTCATATTCGCTGCCTGCTCTATCAACTGTTTGGTAGTGCGCGTACCCAAGACCATATCCGCATCTTTTAAATATTCCAGCATTTTACCGAGGTCTCTGGCATAAAAAGAGCCATCTGCCTCGGTTAAAATAAATATATCGCCTTTGGCATTATCCATTCCAAATTTTAAGGCATCGCCGTATCCGCCAAAATTACCTGTCAGGACCCTTGCGCCTTTATCTTTGGCGATTCGCTCGGTATTGTCCTTTGAGTTATTGTTAACAACTACTATTTCATCCACTTTATCCTTAAAATCATCTATTACATATCCTATGGATAATTCCTCGTTATACGCGGGTATGATAAGGCTGATACGCTTATTCGCGAATTCCATTGACCTTAGCATATAATTTGCCGCATTATAATCATCTGCGTTGTTTACATTGATATAATCACCTTTTAGCATAAACGGGCGTATCTTTTCGCCTTTATTAGCCATAAGATTTATTACATCTGTCAGCTCTACCCTGCCGCTGGTTTGGGATGGAGGAGTTATTTTGATATAATTAAATATCTGCGGCTTAAAAATGTATGTGCCGCATCCTAAATAATGATTTTTTACTACATCGGGCTTCTCAATCAGGCGGGTTATCAGGTTATTTTCTATATCAACGGAATAATTTTTCCTGATAATATGCGTGTGCTTCACTTCTTTTATCGCACACACAGCGGAAAAATCATTGCCTATCGAAGATAACAACTCCTGGTGATTGGAATTATAGTATAATTCATCCCCTAATATCATGCAGAAGGTGTCTTGCGCATATCGCTCTGCTTCAAGCAAACCGTACGCAAGCCCCTTATCGACATTGTTTATTGTTATATATTTTATGGATACGCCGAGGGCGCTTCCGTCTTTTAAATAATCCGTAATCTGATGCGATTTATACCCTACCAATATATATATGTCTTTTATGCCGATCTTATCGCGCATTACTTTTATCTGGCGCTCTATTATTGGCTCTCCGCCTATTTTAAGCAATGATTTGGATATCTTTGCAGTATGTGAAGAGAGCCTCACACCCCTGCCTGCCGCAGGTATCACTCCGATAAGTTTATTGCTCATTTTATTTATATTCACCGCCTGTATCGTTTAATTTTATCCTTATAAGGCTAAGAAAAGATTTTATGCTGTCCTGCACCGGCTTTGTCTTTGATGGACCCTTATGTATCCAGCGCACAGGCACTTCCTTTAAACTAAAATTGAATTTCCGTATAAGAAACAGGATCTCCGAATCAAAGCTCCAGTCGTTCATTTTTTGCAGGGAAAATACCTTTTTCGCTACTGAATTTTTATATGCTTTAAATCCGCAGTTTATATCTTTGACATATAAATGCATTATGAGGTTTGAGAGCAGTATATAAACATATCCAAGCACAGCCCTGGCAATAGGCTGAGATATGTTTACCCTGGATTCTTTATGGCGGCGGGAAGCGATTACGCTATCATAACCCTGCTCCAGAAAGGGCAGGAACTTATCAAATTCATATATTGAGGTTGAATTATCAGCATCCATAAAAAGCACATATTTACCCAAAGCTGACAAAACCCCTCTTTTGACAGAATATCCCTTTCCTGCATTGGGGGTATTTTTGTAAATCTTAAAATTTTCAAACAAGTCCTCACAGTTTTTTGCGATATTGTAAGTATTATCTTTTGAGCCGTCATCGACTAATATCAGCTCATAAGCGAAGTTTTTCTTGGAGAGATAACCGGCTATTTTTCTAAGCGTAATAGCTATATGCTTTTCTTCA
>JAFGKX010000111.1 GCA_016928375.1 Candidatus Omnitrophota bacterium
GAGTAATTTACATTTTGATAAAAGAAAGCTAAGCTCAAGCAGGGATGTTTGCCCTGTTGCATCGTAAGTATCGTTTAAGCCATAAGACATTATCTGCGACGCTATTTCTTTATCCTGCGCATCGCCCGTAAGAATAGTTTTTACGCCCAGTTCTTTGTTGAGCCTGCGGCATACATCCGCGAAATTACCCGCGGCCCAGCGTTTGATATGGCTTTTCGCGCCGGGGGCAATTGCCGCTATTTTATCGCCGTCAGATATACCCATTTGGGCAAGCATATCCTTTATTTTAAGTTTATTTTCGTCGCTGAAAAATAAATTATAAGAGGCATTGCTTATATCAAGCCCCAAAGAAGCCAGTTTGCTTAAGTGTTCGTATCTTTTCGATATAACGCCTTTCATTTTCTTTTTCACCAGGGAAGTACTATACACAGCATTTATCAGCAAAGGGTACGTGGTAGAGCGCAGGTCCACTACTAAATCGAATTTTTTTCTGCGCAGGCGAAGGCCGAGATTTATTTTTTCCAGAAAACTGATATGTTTATCGTAAACAATTATTTTTGATATCGCGGGGTCGTTTTGGAATATTTCCTTTGCCGCGGGGGATACCATAATCGTAATCTTCGCCTGCGGAAATTCTCTCTTCAGCACTCCAAGCACCGGTAATGTCAGCACCACATCACCGATATTGCTTAACGTGATAAAAAGAATATTATGTACTCGAGTTTTATCTATTTTCATATGTTTCTCATAGATGTATCTTCAGGTTTTGCGGGTTTGCTGGAGCGACTGTATAAAATTGCGACTTCCACAGTGGCGGAAAGGGAGCAATTTTATACACAGCGCAGCGAAGGCCGCCGTTCGCCGTAGGCGAACATTTTCCTGAGCAAGCGGCAAGCGGAAGCAACCCGCAAAACCTTATAGAGATTGCTTCGTCGCTGCTGCTCCACGCAATGACGGTCTTATTCGCTCGCAATGACGGAAGCAACGGCCTCCATCACATCCGCTGTTGTAACCGCTTCCATGCACCTGTTGTTGCGGCAGTTTTTGTTGTAACACGGGACAGGGCAGTCTATTTCTTTTTCCACTACGATATATTTACTGTCTCCGTATGGCCCGGTTATAGCAGGATTGGTAGGCCCAAAAAGCGCTGCTGTCGGCGTTTTCTGGCTTATTGCGATATGCATAGGGCCTGAGTCATTCGCTATAACTGCTTTTGCGTTCTTTAATACTGCCGCTAATTCAAAAATCGTGGTCTTGCCGCAAAGATTTACCGGCTTTGCGGTTTTACATAAATTCTTTATATTTTCTCCCAGCGCAATATCTTTTTCAGCGCCTGTTATCACTATTTTTAAGCTATATTTACTAAAAAGTTCATCGCACAATTTCGCGAAGCCTTCTTTGGGCCATCTTTTAGGCATCCAATTTCCGCCGGGATTTACCACAAAATATTCACTGTGCGCGGATATGCCGCATTCAAGCAGCAGTGACTGCGCGCTTTCTTCATCCGCGCCGCTTATTGGGAATTCATAATTTTTATTCTCGGTATCTATCCCGATAAAACGCGCTAAATCCAGAAAATACTCCACGCGATGCCTTATTTTATATTTTTCTTTAAGCTTATGCGTAAGCAGAAAAAATCTTTTGAAATTACTATAACCTATTATTTCGGGTATAAGAGCAAGCTTGCACATAAGCGCGTGGCTCATTGATCGGGAAAATAAAAATACAGTGTTAAAATCAAAGCCTTTAAGCTGTTTTATCAGATTTAGTTTATAGATAAAGCCTTTTAAACCCCTGTCTTTTTCAAGCAGTATAATATTGTCTATGAAAGGGTTATTTTTTAATATATCGGCGCATCTTTTGTGCACAAGCACGGTTACGCTTGCATGCGGAGAATGTTGTTTTATTGCCCTTATCGCCGGGGTCGTAAAAAGCACATCCCCCAGCCAATTAGGTTCTATGATTAATATTTTTCTCATCTGTTCTCCAGCGCACGCAGATAAAACGCCTCAGTATCTTTAACCATTTTATCTATGGTAAATTTTTCATTTACTATTTCTATGCCGCGCTTACCCATAGCCTTAGCCAACGCCTCATCTTTTAAAAGCCTTATTACAGCATCTGCCAGTGCTGCGTGATCCTTGGGCGGAACCAATATGCCGTTTTCCTCATGTTTTATAACAGAATATATTCCCCCTACGTTTGAGGCAACAACCGCAAGCCCTCCTGCAAGCGCTTCCAAAATAGAAAGCCCCAACCCTTCCTGGACAGACGGTAAAACAAATATATCCATAACAACCAGCGCCTTATGAATATCACGTATCGATGGATGAAATATTACGCTTTCTTCTATTTTAAGTCGCGCGCACATCGTTTTAAGCTTGTCTTCATATTTTTTGTCACCGCTTCCTACCATAAAAAGCTGAATATCAGGAAAAGCTTGTTTTATTTTAGGCATTGCCATCAAAAGATATATATGCCCTTTAACGCTCGACATGCGGGCGGTTATGCCTATTACTTTATCCGCCTTTAAATTAAATTCCTTCTTAAAAGCAGTTATTTCTTCTTTCGAATAATGCCTCTGGGCGACTGATGCATCTATACCATTATAGACCAATTCAATATTTTCTTTCGACACTTTCATAGTATTTACAAGGTGTTCTCTTACCGCGTCGCTTATGGCTATAACGCGCCTGCCCCAGCACGGCAGTAATATCCTTATAAACCTGCGTTTAAAAAAACCATGGCATGTTGTTACAAATGTAACTTTGGAAAATTTTTCCAGATACTGCGCTATTACCTGCGCAACTCTTGTCTGGGCGTGTATCAGCTGTATATTTTCTTTTCGTATAATTTTAAGCAGTTTCATCGCGGCTATCATAACATGCGGGCCTATTTCGCTTGATGTGTTTATGGAAATATGTACGTGCTCTATGCCTTTAGATTTTAAAATATCCTCGAGCTCTCCGCCGCTTGATGCAACAATAACTTTATGCCCTCTTTTTTTAAGGGCGCAGGCTAAGGTGGCAACATACACGCCTATCCCGCCCAGGTTTAGCCTTGTAGTCAGAAGCAATATGTTCATCCCGCACCTTTTTGTTGTTCCCGCATCTTTTTATTTAGCCTTATAAAAACTATGAATGCTATAAAAGGTGCGGGATTCATTTTGTTTCCAGTATTTTCATTGCTGTTTCGTATACTTCCTCAACGGTAATTCTTTCCATGCACCTTAGGTTACGGCAGTTCTTTTTATAACACGGGGAGCACCTTAAGCCTTTTCTGATAACAGTTACCGTGGGAACAGGCTGCAGGTGCCGTGTCGGGTCAGTCGGCCCAAACAGCGCAATACACGGCGTTTTCATGGCAACTGCTATATGCAGCGGCGCAGAATCCGCGGTAATAAATAAATTGCATTTTTTAATAAGCCAGGCAAGCTCCATAAGCGTAGTTCTGCCTGTCATGTTTATCGGTTTACTTTTAAATGCAGTTACTAAATTTTCTGCCAGGGGCATTTCGTTTTTTGAACCGGTTATAACTATCCTTATGTCTTTCTGCGAAAATTTCCTGCAGAGTTTTATTATATTATCCGGGGGCCACCTCTTTGTCTGCCACTTTATACTCGAGCCTATGTTTATGCCTACCAGGATTTGTTTTTCGCTTACCCATTCCGCATCAAGCACTTTTTCTATGTTGCGCTTTTCCTCTTCACTCGGAAATAACTCAAGCGCGGGATCAGCGCCTTTAATACCCAGCACTTCAAGCAATTTAAATTGATGCTCTACCGGCGCAATCCTAGCCCTTGCTCCTCTTACTTTATCGGTAAGCAGCATATCGAATTTACTTGTTTTATACCCTATGCGCCTGGGGCTTACCGAAAATAGCGCCAGCAGACGGCTCGTTCTGTTATTCTGAAGGTCAATAGACATATCGAAATATTCACGGCGCAATTGGCGCGAGACATCACAGATTTTTTTTATGGTATTTTTTTTATCAACATCATTAAATACTATCAATTCATCCACATAAGGACAGTTTGCCGCTATTTCACGCGATTTTGCCCCGACCAATATTGTTATTTTAGCTTTTGGAAAATGCCTGCGTATTGCTGCCAGCGCCGGAACACTTAATATAACATCTCCTACAGCGCCTATCTTTATTACCAATATATTGATCTTTGATTTTGCCTCTTCATAAACAGTGATTGTCTTTTTATACATCTTTTCCAGGCTAAAATTCCGTTCTACGTCCTGCCGGGCCTGTTGCGCAAGGTCAGCGGCTAATTTTCTGTCTTTTAAAATTCTTGTCATCGCCTCTGCCATAGCGTTGTGATCTGCTGGCGGTATCAAAAGCCCGTTTTTTTCATGTTTTATTATATCTACTATGCCGCCTACTTTAGTAGCAACTACCGGCACGCCGCAGGCAAATGCCTCTATAATAACCCTACCAAAGGCCTCAGGAGTGATGGTGGGCAAAACCAGAAGATCCATAGTAGATAATACTTTCGGTATATCACTGCGCGTACCCAGAAAATTAATATACCTGGCGATGGAAAGCCTGTTTACCATTGTCATTAATTCCATTTTATATTTTTTCTTATTTTCCGGGGCATCTCCTACTATAAATACTTTTACATTCGGCATTGTCTTTACTATTTTCGCTATGGCGCGCAAAAAATACGCATGGCCCTTAAGCGGTGTAATACGCGCTATAACACCTATGGTATATTCTTTTTTTTCTTTTGCGCAGTTTTGATTATATTCAAATGCCTCTAAATTAACCCCTCTCGGTATAAGCCTTATTCTGCTTCTGGGCGTTCCAAAATCTTCTATCATATGTTTTGCTATAATTTCGCTCGGCACTATTATCAGCTTGCCCCAACCCATAATCTGGCTAAAAAAATGCTTCGAATAATAGCCGTGACAGGTTGTAACAAGCGGCACCTGCTTAAAATAGCAGGCAAAAAATGCGGAAATTGCCGGAACCCTGCTTCTTGCGTGAACAATATCTATTTTCTCTTTCTTTATAATGTTTATAATTTCACGCACCATTTTTATGATAGTAACTGGATTTTTTTTATCCACGGGTAGTTTATAATGAATGCCTTTGATTTTTTCTACCAGGCCAACCAGGCTTCCGCCCGCAGAAATAACCACCGCCTTATGCCCTTTTGCGATGAGTTCCTTTGTCAGGTCCACCACTCCGGTCTCAACACCGCCTGATTTTAATTCCGGCAGTATCTGAAGGATATTCAAATTATTTTCTCCAGGCCTTTTTTTAAGGCCGTATTATCATCGAGTATTTTCGTACGCTGTTTTCCTTTAAAAAATTCCTTTATCGAATCTGCTATTTGCTCCGGGCCTACAAGCCTTATATAACCTTTATCGCTCAAGTTTTTAAGGAACAGGTAGTGCTTTTTATCGAGCATACCGGGGGAATTAAAAACAATTACATGGCCTGCGGAGGACGCTGCCTCTGAAACCATCGAAACGCTTTCAGGAGAAACTATCACTACACTACTTAAGCCCAGTATGCCTCCCACTACTCCCTCTTTGTTGTTTTCATTCGCAATAATCAGAAACCTACATCCGGAAGCAGGGGCCAGCTCTGTTTTAAGCAGCCTTTCTATATTTTTAGGCGTTCTCCTTGAAGTGGTTGCCAGTATGTCGGCGTTTATCGAGCCCGAAATATCTTTTATCTGCTTTATCACCGTCGAAACCATGGCTTCCTGCATACGGAATTTTTTATAATCCCCGCCTAAAAGCAGGCCTATCCTGAACTCGCTTAATTTTCCTGTTTCTTGTTTTAAAGACTCAGCCTGATATTGCGCCATCTGAGCGCCGATTACATTCACGGCGCCTTCGGTTATAGTTATATTCTTACTTCTTTTTAGCCCATCGTGGCGCGGCATAATAACCAAATTAAACTTATCTGCCAAGAACCTGCCGGGGTTCATTATCGCTATTGATTTCGCGTTACATTCTCCCGAAAGCAGCAGGTTAACCGGATAAGTTTTACTGCCGCAGGATATAATTATATCCGCATAAACCCTGCTCAGCTTTCTGTAACAGGGCTCTCTCAGCGCAAATTTAAGGCATCTCATACACCCATGACAGTGCCTACCCTGAAAACAGCCTGCCAGATGAAGCGCGCTTTTTGAGAATTTATTCCTGAAGGTTACGTCTATTGTTTCGGTTATTATGTTGTCTTTCGCAATTCCTTTATCCTCATATATTTTCTCTATCTGGGAAAGCACCGCTTGCGACTGCCGCAGATGGCCGGCCCTGGAATCGTTTAATATCAATATCTTTTTCTGCGGCGATGATTTCCATCTTTTGTGCTGCCACAGCCACTGGTCAGGATACCTGCTTATTATATCTTCAAGCCTTGCGGCAAACTGCGCAAAACCGCTTTTTATTTTTTCTTCGTCCGTGCCGGCATCAGGAAATTTTATCGGGTCGCATACCATGAATTTTATTTTTTTCCCGCCCTGCCTTATGCCAAAGCCCGGTATTACCTCGCATCCCGTACTTAAAGCAAATTCCATTACCCCTCTATGCCAAGAGGCGGGCTTGTTAAAAAGATCAGCGAAAATTCCGTTTTTGCCTGCGTCCTGGTCAACCAGCATACCGACTATTTCATTGTTCCTTAAGGCCTTTATTATATCTCTTATGGGCATACCTTTTGATATTACGCGGCAGCCGTGGCACTGGCGGTATGTGTTAAGCAGGCGGTTTATTAAAAATGGTTTTTGTTCGCGGGCAATGGCCGTATATGTATAGCCCTTTAAAGCCAGGGCTACGTTCGCGTTTTCCCAGCTTCCGAAATGCCCGGTAAGGAGTATGACCCCTTTACCCTTTTTAAGGGCTCTGTCTACTTTTTCGAAACCCTCATATGTAAAATTTTCTTCCGTGTATTTTTTATCTATTTTCGGCAAAAGCAGGACTTCTATTATTGCCTGGCCTATGTTTACATAGGTTCGTTTCAATATCCTGCTTAACTTATACGGATCATATTTATTGCCAAATGCGGATTTCAGGTTTGCGTATGCAATGCACCTGCGTTTATTGTTTAAATAAAGCCCGAGTATACCCAGTTTCCTGCCTATGGCAAGGCTTAAGTCTACCGGCAAAAACCTGAAAAACGCCGCCAGCAGCTTAACGATCAAATAAAGAATATATTCGCTTGAAAAATTTTTCCTCATTATTAACCTTTATTGCGCAATTTAACAGTAGTATCTCCGGGTCCACGGGTACGCCTTCCTTAAACTGTTCCCTTAACCGGATCCAGTCCTTTGGCGTAGTCACTATAAGATCGCAGTCATTTTTTTTCGCGGAATTTACTATTGTCCGGGCATCAGCTGCGGTATATTTATGGTGGTCGGCAAATGAAAGTTTCAAAGCTACAACAGCACCTAGATCCGACAACATTTTAAAAAACGATTCATTGTCTCCGACAGAAGCCGCGGCGCACACCCTTTTACGGCTTATGTGCTTGATATCGGCCTGACGCAGGGTATCTGTTTCCGTAAGCGAGACAGGCACATATTCCGAAGTAAATATCTCGGCACCCACAGCGAATTTAAGGACTTCATCCGCTATGCCGGCTGCGGCATCCTTGTCGATTAAGTTTGCCTTGTTAAGCAGTATAATATCAGCGCGCTTTAAACAATTAAGCGGCTCTCTTAATATGCC
>JAFGKX010000112.1 GCA_016928375.1 Candidatus Omnitrophota bacterium
ATGTTTATGAAAAAGATCCGCCCCAGATGGACAGCCCTTTACTAAAATCCGAAAAAATTATTTGTACGCCGCATTTAGGCGCTTCGACGGAAGAAGCGCAAGTCAACGTTGCCCTGGAAATAGCCAGGCAGATATCGGATGCGCTTACCGGAAAAGGTGTAAGAAATGCGGTTAATATACCTTATATAGAACCGGAGGTATATAAAGTTATTCAGCCTTATATAAACCTTGCGGAAAAAATGGGCGCTTTATCGGCGCAGTTAGTCGAAGCCCCGATACAGGAGGTAGAAGTTGCCTTCAGCGGAGAAATAACAAATCACAACCTGACTCCTATAACCGTTGCCCTTGTAAAAGGCTTGCTTACGCCTGTTGTCGGAGAAGCGGTAAATTATGTTAACGCTTCCGTTATCGCGAGCGAAAGAGGCATAAAAGTTACGGAGACTAAAACATCAAAGATTGAGGAATTTTCCAACCTGGTATCTCTGACTATAAAAACAAAAGATAAAAATCTTGAAGTAGCAGGTACGCTTTTTGCAAATAAACAACCCAGGATCGTAAGAGTGGATAGTTTATATGTGGATATCGAGCCAAAGGGATACATGGTTTTTGCGTCGAACAAAGACGTGCCCGGTATTGTCGGGCAGATAGGTACGATTTTGGGCGAAAACAAAGTGAACATAGCCGCGATGACATTCGGCAGGGAAAAGCCGGGCGGCAGGGCAGTAAGCGCCTGCAGCGTAGACGGCCCGGTTTCCGAAAAAGTGCTGGATAAAATCAGAAAATCAAAGAATATTTACGGAGCGAAACTTATAAAATTATAACAACTGTCGTCATTGCGCCTCAGAGCGCCTGCATGCCGGCAGGCAGGAAGCGAAGGGAAAGTAATGACAGATATGGATAATTAGGAGAATAAGGCATGGCAAAAACAAAGAAAAAATATGAGCCGATAATAAGAATTGTCGATGTAACCAACAGAGACGGAGTCCAGACGTCGAGGATATGTTTATCCAAACTGCAAAAGACCATGATAAACATGTACCTTAATGAGATGGGGATTTTTCAAAGCGAATTTGGGTTTCCTCTGACCCGTCACGAAACAAATTATATAGAAGCTAATATCCGGCTTGCGGAAATGGGCGCATTGAAACCTATAATGCTGAGCGGCTGGATACGCGCTATTGCCGAAGACGTTGATGCTGCCACGAAAAAAACGCGCGTTCAAAATCTGCACCTTTCCATATCTACATCCAAGCAGATGATAGACGGAAAGTTTATGGGCAAGATGACCAAGGAAGATGTCATTAAACGGATGACTGACGCAGTCGATCTTGCAAAAAAAAGGGGCATACAGCATGTCGGAGTTAACGCGGAGGATGCCTCAAGGACGGATTTGGATTATTTAGTTGATTTTGCAAAAGCCGCAAAAGACCACGCCGCAGATAGATTAAGATACTGCGATACGCTTGGTTACGACGATCCGTTTACCATATATAAAAGGATAAAATATATAGCGGAAAAAGTAAAAATTCCGATAGATATTCATTGCCATAATGATTTAGGCTTAGTCGTTGCGACATCCATCGCGGGGGCAAAGGCAGCCGTAGATGCCGGAGTGGACGCATATATAAACACAACGGTGAACGGAACAGGCGAACGCGCCGGAAACGCAGATTTAGTTTCGGTAATACTTGCGATAAAACATTCCAGCGGTTTTGCCGGTAAGTATAGGCTGGACCCTAAAATAGATTTATCGAAGTCATGGAAAATGGCTACTTACGCATCCTGGGCCTTCAATGTGCCGATTCCTATCAATCAGCCGGGCGTAGGCGCAAATGCGTTTGCGCATGAATCCGGCATTCATGCGGATGGCGCCTTAAAAGACAGGCGCAATTACGAACTTTATGATTATGAGGAATTAGGCAGAGGCGACCCGATAATCATCGAAACCGGCAGAAAGATCACCGTCGGTGAATACAGCGGCATCAAAGGTTTCAGAAATGTATATGAAAAACTGGAAATAAAATTTAAAGACGAAAAAGAAGCTACGAAGATACTTGAGCTTGCAAGATATGCCAATGTGCATAATCAGAAACCCGTAGTCGAGGATGAACTTAAGTTCCTCGCGAAGTATCCTGAGATCTCAAAACTTCTTTTTACCGTCAACCCATAACGGAAAGGATTATTATGCCAGCTACTGTTGTAATAGGCGCGCAATGGGGAGATGAGGGAAAAGGCAAGATAATAGATTTGCTCTCGGCGTCTTCTGATATGATAGTGCGTTTTCAGGGCGGAGATAACGCGGGGCATACGGTTGTATTTGATGGTAAAGAATTCATCCTGCACCTTATACCATCCGGTATACTGCATAAAGGTAAGATATGCGTAATAGGAAACGGCGTTGTTGTAAACCCCAAAGCGCTTCTTGAGGAAATAAAAGTGCTTAAAAGTAAAAACATCGGTGTTGAAGGCAGGTTTTTTATCAGCACATTATGCCATATAATATTTCCCTATCATTCCAAGCTGGATGAGTTAAAAGAGGAAAAATCCGCAAAGGGTAAAATAGGAACCACCAAAAAAGGCATAGGGCCTTGTTATGCCGATAAGGCCGCGCGTTCGGGTATAAGGCTGGCTGATTTACTCGATGACGCCGCATTCAGGGAAAAACTGAAAAAAAACATAGATGAGAAAAATGAGATACTGGCAAAGGTTTACGGATTCAGCGGTTTTTCTTTCGATGATATCTACAACGAATACTGCGTCTATAGAGAAGAGATAAAAAAATACGCCGCTGATACTATTTCTCTGATAAACAATTCATTAAATAATTCAAAAAAAGTACTTCTTGAGGGCGCTCAGGGAACTTTCCTGGATGTTGATTTCGGAACATACCCTTATGTTACTTCCTCAAGCGCGACTGCCGGCGGCGCCTGCATAGGCTGCGGCATTTCTCCCTCGAGGATAAATAAAGTAGTCGGGGTAGTTAAGGCATATACGACAAGAGTCGGAGAAGGCCCGTTTCCTACGGAATTTTCCGATGATCTTATGACAAAGATAAGATCGAAAGGCAAAGAATTCGGCGCAACAACCGGACGCCCGCGCCGATGCGGCTGGTTTGACGCAGCGCTGGTAAGACATGCCGCCATTCTGAATGATTTAAAAGAAGTGGTTGTTACAAAACTTGATGTTCTGGATGATCTGGATAAAATAAATATATGCGTAGGATACGAATATAAAGGTAAAAAGCTTGAGGGCTTTCCCGCTTCCAGCGAAATACTATCTGCTATAAAACCCGTATATAAAGAATACCCGGGCTGGAAATGTGACATAAGCAATATCAAAAAATACGCGGATCTTCCCAAAAACGCGAAAAATTATCTAAATAAAATATCCGAGCTTATAGGGACAAAAATAGCGCTTGTATCCGTGGGCTCAGACAGAAATCAGACATTTAAGGTAAAATGATGCGGCATAATCGTAGAAAATATTACAGATCTATTTTTTTTGCGCTGTTTTTTTCAGTTATTTGCCTTGTTGCTTCC
>JAFGKX010000113.1 GCA_016928375.1 Candidatus Omnitrophota bacterium
ACGCTGTATTATGATGTATCAAATCCTCTTATATCTCCCTTTTAGGTACCGCCAAAGCGGAAATTCAGTATATGGGAAATTATCTGTTATTACCGGCGAGCCTTTTGTATATTCATTTATAGCGGCGCTGTCCATGATCAACAAATTCAACAGCTGAGACAGAGTCGTGCAACTATTGTCGTATTCGCGCAAATCATTTAAAAGCTTTTTGTTTTCAAAGGCATTTTTTATTTTTTCTGTATCTATATTTATAGGCTTAAGCGCACCAATGATATAAAAACCCCAGTTATGAGGCCCGCTCCATATTGTTGTATTCGGAAAAACGGTATAAAACGTCTTAAATATGTATTTACGCTCCTCAACGGTGCCGCCGGGAAACCATAAACATGCAACCCCATTCTGTGTCAGGTGTTCTTTGCACAAAATGAAAAATTCGCGCGTATAAAAATTTACGGTACCGGCACTGTGAATCGGGGGGGCGGGGTCAATGGTAATCACATCAAATTTGTCGGCAGACCGTGTCAGGAAATTCCGGCCATCCTCTGAAACAAGTTTAATATTTCCCTTTGACAAAATTTCTTTGGCCCCTTCGTGATAAAATTCAAAACAGTCATAAACTTTCGGCACTAACTCAACAGTAGTTATATCTAAGTCTTCGTAAATACTGGCAGATTTAACGGTGGTCCCCATACCAAAACATACTACTAATATCGTTTTAGGATTTTTAGCCAACATAAGCGGAAGATGCGCCATTAGTTTTGTTTCGGTCAATAATCGAGTTATGCCGACACCGTTTATTAAAAGCTGCTTTGAGTTATTTATGCTATAGCTAGTTACGGTTGCCTCTGTGGTCTCGCCGTTATAGTAGATCCCGAAATTCTCTGCGCTTCCTTTTATCTTTTGTGCTATTGTATCTAAAAACGGGTCTTTTCCCTTAAGGCCGAGTGACATGAAAAAAATAATCGGAATTATACATAAAGAACATAACTTAAAACTAAAAGTTTTTTTAGGCTCAAACCATAATAAAACTGAGCCAAGCATAACATTGATAGCACTTAGCAAGATTACAGTCCTTGTGGATCCTATAATGTGTATTAGCAGAAATCCTGTTATGAGCGAGCCGAGAACGCTGCCTATCGTATTAAAACCATATACTATACCCGTAGAAGCGCCTGCCCGTTTCGTACTTTTCACATAGCAGGATGAAGCAACTGGAAAAATAGCGCCAAAAAGAAATGTCAGCGGAAATACTAAAATTACCGGGGATAACATTCTTGTTAAGAAACGCTGATCCAGAAACCGGAACAAATATAGATTAAAAACAGATATAAAACCAATAAAGAGTTCTGTAATTCCAAAAAAGATAATAGGAATTTTAAGCCTATCTACAAACCTGTTCACAAACATACTGCCGGAGGCAAGGCCTGCTAAATATACTGCTAACATTCCCGAAAAGGCGTATATTGACGTCTTCAAAAATAATATTAACTGACGAGACCATATTACTTCGTACGCTAAAGAGGTAAAGCCGCTTACAAGGATTGATATTAAAATTATCTTTCGCACCATATCCGGATAAGGTGAAATCGGAGCATCTTTAAACAATCCTATCTTCTTAGGCATGCCTTCTGGCGCATCTGCAGCTTCTGCATATGCCATTTCCTGCTTGTGAAGTATAAATGATATGACTCCCACAAAACAATTAATCAACACTCCTATTAATACGGTATTTCTTTCGCCAAAAACCCCGATAGTAACAAACCCGCTTACAACCACCCCAAAAACAGCGCCCAAGGTATTGAGGCCATATAATAAACTAAAAGTTTCTCCATATAATGTATTTTTCCGTAACATATGAGCGGTCAGGACGGGCAGTGTCCCACCCATCAACACGGTTGGTATCAGGAGTATAAAAAATGAAACGCATGATCTTAATAACACCGATATACCTATATTCTGATTACTTATCCCATAGACATATTTTTGCAAAGGAATTACTATTTTTAAAAATAATGGCATGCTAACAGCTAAAAAAGCGATGGATACCTGTAGTAATGCAAAGATCCTCAAAAGGCCTGTACGCTTATCAGCAATCTTCCCGAATATAAAACTTCCTAAAGCCAGGCCGCCCATAAATGCCGCGAGCGTAATCGCTGTTGCGTACGTACTCACTCCTACAACCCTTGAAAGCATCCTGAGCCAGACTACTTCATAAACTAGAGCGCTGACACCGGAAAAGAAAAACAAAAGAAATATGATTTTCTTTACTTTATCTTTTTTATCCATCTCCGATTTTCTTTCCTTTAAGAAGCGCGGAACGCCCAATCCAATACACCGGCCATTATCTATACCTCTATCTTATTACATATAAAAATGTATGGGCAGGTTGTTGTTCTTCCATCCTTCGCGATCTTCCAGGATCACTCTTTCGCCTTCTCATCCACGTTGTCTACCTTGCCTATTTGTTCCAAAAAACCTTTTCTTTTATCTCTGTCATATGTATAGAGGTAATAGTTCCGTCCGGGATAATAATCCATTAATGTTTGATTTATTAATTCTTTCTTTATTGATGCGTGCTTCAGGTTTTGTCGGTCATACAGATAGTGTGCATACAAAACGTCATTAGAATAATCCGGGTCATTGCGCGTCAAATCAAGAGGTGCAAAAGTCCTGGTTGTCCCTGTTCCTGTTTTCAGAAACACAATGGCGTTTTTAATCCCTTCTTTCTTTACCAGCCTGTATAAATCCGTCCTTTCCCAGATGACTTTCTTTTCTTCGTTAAGGTGCATGATAACCATGGGAATATTAAATAACAAACCTAAAACAAACAGGAAAAACACAAATTTGCTAAATTTACTTTTCTGAAAATACACATTCTCTCTGAATAACCTTGATGTAATAAAAAGAATCAAAAAAGGAAATGCCTCGTAATAATATCTCGGCCCATATTGATTCCCTGCATTAAAAGGAAAAAAAAGATAGCCTACTATAAATAAAACAAAAAATAAACTGACGATATTCTCTCTGGGTTTCTTTATAGAACCCGGCAAGTAGACGAAGTAAATAATAAGCAGAGAGGGGGGTGTCCATAGCATAAACTTCCTCAAATAATAATAGCAATTCTTTATTCCGCTTACAGAAAGATATAACCGCTGGTTAGTCGGGACCGATGTAAAAGGAAATGAAAAAATATTGCCCATTAGCTTATAGTTGTAAAACATCAAGAATAATGCAAACGGTGCCATCCCCACAAGAAACCACAATACCCCTTTAGGACGTCTAGACATTATCGGCAGAAAATAGACAAAGATAGGGATAGCGCTTAATAATGCCGAGTAAGGCCGCACCATAAACGCTGATGCCCAGAATATACCCGAGAGTAGGGCATTATGTTTTTTTCCTCCATCCATATAACATATACTGAAATACACAAATAACAAAATAAATAAAGAACATGGGGTATGGGTAAAATATGAGGCCGAGTTGATAAGAAAGAAACTTGACAACAAAATAATAATGACCGCGAGAAGCGCTGTCTTTTCATCGTATATTCTCTTCCCTAATAAAAATACTGCAAATAGGGACAATGTTCCCAGGAGCGGGTTTACCAAAAACAAAGGTAGTTTTACCGTCAGTGCGAGCGTCAACAATAACGGCCATCCAGGCAAATACATGCCAAATTGTTTGTTGTTCCTGCTCAAAATCCAGTAAAATGCAAAAAAATGACGCATTGGATGCGGTTCATTCCACAGCCTTCCTCTCAAAAATGTTTTGGCTTGATATATCGCCACATATTCATCCGATGAGTTAGGAAAATCCTGTAATACAAAAACTGCGATGCAAGCTAATATAGTAACTGAAATAAGAGCGACTGACATAGCAAGCATCTTTCTGCGCCGTAAACAGAATTCGGTCATTCTTAAAATAGCGGAATATATAGTTACCACCTTATCCCTTATATGTAATAAATTCCTATGTTAAAATTGTTTTAATAATCCGGGTGGGCTTTTGAAATGGAGCCCTCCCCGGCTTTATCCAATTCCAAATGGCTGAAACAAATTTACGTGGCTTCAGCCATTTGGAATGGTGTTTACAGCCGCGGTATTTTGCGCGAAGGCGGATAAATTCCTCAATATAATATTTCCTTCCTTATTTATACTCCGATATAGAGCCGCATTTCTTACCGTGTTTATCAAATATAGATATTTTTCTGAAACCTGACTTTGCGATCATGAATTGCAGACCGGTTATTATTACGCCGACTCCATATTTCACACTTCTGACAAAACTTATTGAAGATGATTCCTTGTTATATACCGTAGGGCAGTTTATTTCGCCTACTTTAAACCCGAAATAAAAAGCTTGCAGCAGCATTTGATTATCGAACACAAAATCATCTGAATTTTCGAGCAGGGGAAGCGTCTCCAGTACCTTCCGCGAAAATGCCCTATATCCTGTATGGTACTCCGATAATTTCTGCCTAATCATCATGTTCTCGAGCGCGGTAAGAAATCTATTGGCAGCATATTTATAGAACGGCATACCGCCCTGCAATGCACCAACACCTAAAATTCTTGAACCTAAGGTCACGTCGTAGATCCCCTCGGCTATAAGAGTGCTCATCGCAGTTATAAGCCGGGGGTCGTATTGATAATCGGGGTGCAGCATTACCACCACGTCTGCTCCGGCCTGAAGCGCCTCACGGTAACAAGTCTTTTGGTTTGCACCATAGCCCATGTTCGCTTCATGGACAACCGTCTTTATTCCCAACCTTTTGGAAAGAATAACTGTCCTGTCAATGCTAGCGTCATCCACCAAAATAATTTCATCAACAATATCATGCGGGATCTCATCGAACGTTTTTTTAAGGGTTGCCTCGCAATTATAAGCGGGCAACACCACAATTACTCTTTTACTATTTATCATCTTCGATACCGGATGTCTACTTTGAGACTTTTGGATATTACATCTGTGCCGCCCGAGAAAAATGTTTCCGGTAGCTTTTCCTGTAGCTGTAAGTCACTCTTAAGAGTGACTTACAGCTACAGCTTGATACGCTTTTGCCTCGGGCTTTATTCGCCGGTTCAAAAATTCCCAATATGTCTAATCCAACGATAGATAGCATTTTTTCAAACACTTTGAAGGTTATGATTCCTGTTTGGGCAGATATACGGTAATAGCGTCATCGACCACCGACATGCTCTATTCTTATTTGTTAACATCTGTTTTATTCTTGCGCATGGAAAACCTGACTCTCAGAAGGCCTAATATGTCTTCGATCACGGTTTCAAATATTCTTACCTTAGTAGTCAAATCATCTGTCCATTCTACCGGTACTTCGAATATGCGGTATTTGAGGGATTCAGTCAAAAGAAGCAATTCCGTGTCAAAAAACCAATTATTGTTCCTGACCTCGGGCAGAACCTTTTGTGCTACTTCTCTTTTTAACGCCTTAAAACCGCATTGCGCATCTGAAAATTTGTTTAAGAACAGTATTTTGATAATCGCATTAAATGTGCGTGAGACAATTTCCCGCTTCAGCCTGCGTCTAACGCGTGAAGTCCCCATCAGCCGGGAGCCTATAGCTACATCATAGCCGCATTTTATACCTTCTATCAACAGTGGAAAATAGTTTATATTAGTAGACAGATCGGCATCCATATAGCTTACTATATCGGCTTGGCTCTCAAGCCAGGCGGTTCTTAAAGCCAATCCGCGCCCCTTAACTGGAACATGCAGATACGTTATAGCGTAGTTTTGAGACGCCAGTTTTTGGGCAATATACGGCGTACTATCCGTAGAACCGTTATCTGCTATGACTATCTTCCATAAAAAATCTGAGTTTTTCGACAAAAAATCCTGCAGGATAACGATATTACGTTCTAAGACATCCGCCTCGTTAAAAACGGGTATGACTACATCAACGCTTATTTTTTTCGTGCTCATCCCGAATCTCACTCAGGCTTCTTCAGCAGCTGGAACCCTCCTTTGCGGAGGATAACCTTATAACCGCACTTGTTTTTCAGGTATTCCAGGCAGTTAGGTTTTTCAAAATTCGGGTCCTTTAAAAGCAGATAATCGGGCTTGTTATATAAATGCAGGAATGCACTTATTTTTCTATTGTTCGGTAATTGCGGGCAAAGCATTTCTGAAGCGCCGATCGACGCGGTGACGGGAATCATGGATATTATATCGTTCAAGTCCTGTAATCTTTTTTTATCTTCTGCGGTAAACTTAAAGCTTATCGTGTTGAATCCCCCAACAAAATGTCTTCTGTTGAGAACAGCTCCGTACTTCCAGCTGAACGCTAAGGACGCAAGAAATACTGCTATCAATAGTAGCTGTATTCTTCCCCGCAATGTTCTTAAGGGGACAAAAAGGGAAGCGTCGTTCGTCTGGATATCCCGTAATACGTATAGGAGGCACAAAAACAGGAAAGGCACTATATACCATACATATTGAAAGGCGATCTGGTAGAGAGGCATATGTGTACCCAGAAGCGTTACGGCCAGCCCGAAAATAAATAAGAGGTAATTACGTTTGCGCAAGAGGGGTATGAAAAGTACCGGGCCGAAAAGCTGGCAGAAATAAAGAATCTTTTCTTTTATAAAAACCTTATGTAATACATATACAGGGTTGGTGATAATGGTCTTGAGTATCTCGCCTGCGCCCCCTGCCCTGTTGAGCATGAGGCTTTCGTAGTAGAAAAATTGCTGATTAATCCCCCATATTTTATCTACAAAGTTATAGATCACTCCGTATATGACACAAGCCCCAAAACAGTAGCCTGCGAACCTTAGGTTCTTCCTGTCGTTAAGATAAATGAACAGCGCAAGAAAGAATAGCAGTATATACATATCCTCCTTTACGCTTAAAAACAGAACTATGGATGTTATAAAACCGAAGGTATTTTTGGTCTCCAGGAAATAAAACAGCAAAAAGGCGCAAAGCGGCAAAAATGAGAGCTGGTGTACGTCATAGAAGTTGGCTCCGTGATTGGCCGGATGAAGCAAAAAGGCCGCTGCGATAATCAATGAGGCGAAATTAGACTTAAGCACCTTCTTACAGAGCAAAAATAACGGCAGGGCTGCCATGGCTATGGAGAGGCTCTGGATAATGAGCAGTGTCTCGGTTCTTGAAAAAAGATAAAAGAATGGCAGATAGATCAAAAAAATAAAATCATAATGGTCAAAAAAAAGGCAAGCGTTAAAATATGGGGCGTACGAAACACTCATAAAATTACCGTGAAGTGTATTCACGCAGGCATTTTGAAGAAGGCCTAAATCCAGGGCATGTGTCTGAAGATGGTAATGATTGAGAATGGTATAGTACGAAAAATAGCACGCATAACCCAGTATAAGTAAAGTCAGTATTATATACGAAGTGACATTGTTAATTACTATTTCCTTTTTTAAGAAGGGCGCAGAACATATACCGGAGCCTTTTGCTGTCCGGTATATATATACTACCGACAATAATGTGATTAAGGCCATAAGCGAAGTGGCATGCCACCAGACCTGCTCATTCACAACAAAAGGTATTACAAACAGAAAAGAAATAAACCTAAGTAGCCTGGTCAAAAGAAACCTGGCGGAGTCGTTGCCAAGCCTGCCTGCAACGCGGGCTATTAGATAAAGCGATACCGATAAGACCGATATGGCGAAAAAGGACGATATTATCGCCTTAATAATCTGCGCCTGGCTTTCCGGGGTAAGCGCATTATTGAGGCCGTACGACGGCACTATATGCCAATTTCTTATCTCCCATACAAACAGGCCCAAAGACACGGCAGAAACAAGCGTCAGGATAAAAAAACCCCCGATTTTTATTAACCTGTTTATTAAAGCCGTTTTCATTATAATTTGCCCTCCTATGACCACATATTGCCCGCTAAGAGGTAACTTTTCGCGCACAACGTTCAATGTTACCGAGCCATTTCCATTTCAGTCCAGGTGGAAAAAACAAAAGATAATTAATGCGCATATTCCGCAATCCGGAAAAAGCAACCTTTTTTTCATATTCTCAAGCAACCATTTAACCTTCGCCTCGAGAAAAAGGTCTTAATCGGGCCTATTAAACACTTCAGGGAATTTCTCATCCCGCTAGAATAGTTCTCTGCGTAAAGATCAAATTCAGGCATAGGCATGTTCGCGTTAAAAATTAGTTATAATTATATAAATATATTTTCGGCCCTTTTTTATCGGCTTCTCT
>JAFGKX010000011.1 GCA_016928375.1 Candidatus Omnitrophota bacterium
TGCTGAAGGCGTTTGAGCAGATACAAAGCAGCGGTAAAATACAATTGTTTAAGTCTTATAAAAAAGAATACAAAAACGGCGAACAGAAAAGAGACTTTTTGTATGTAAAAGACGCCGTGGACATGACATTGTTTTTTATGGATAATCCAAAAATAAATGGTATTTTTAACATCGGCTCTGCGAGTGCGCACACATGGAACGAACTTGCAAACAACATATTCAAAGCGCTCGGCAAACAACCAAACATCGAATATATAGATATGCCGGATAACATAAAAGAGAAGTACCAGTATTTTACCCAGGCTGACATATCGAAATTGCGCAAAGCCGGGTATAAAAACCAGATAACCCCTCTCGGCGAATCTGTCCATGACTATGTGCAGAATTACCTGATTCCCCATTCCCATCTTTCGTAAATCACCAATAAAATTTTATACTATTCCCAGGTTTTGTGTGTTGCCTCCGCTTGCCGCTTCGGCTAACACACCAAACCTTTTAAGCCCCATATATGTTTTACTTAACAAAACAATTGATTTATAGTAACATTTTCTATAACAAAAAATATATAACTCGTTATGTTGTATATAGAAAGGAATAACATTAAATGGAACAAAATTTCATCGAAAAATACCCATGGGTATCATTCGGGATAAACCTTAAAGGACTACCGTATAAAACGTGGATACAATTAGGTGAGTGTTTATCTAAATGCGAACATATCGCTCAAATACCACTTAAGCCAAACACAGCAAAAGAAATGCACAAGGCATATTTAGCTAAAGGTGTTTGCGCAACCACAGCGATAGAAGGGAATTCCCTTTCAGAAGAAGAGGTGCGCAAGATTATAGATAAGAAACTTACACTTTCGCCTTCTCGCAAATATCTTGAACAAGAAGTTAATAATATTCTTGAGTTATGCAACGAAATTAAAAATAAAGTATGCACTGGTCAAAAGTTAGTAATTAGCATTGATGAAATAAAGAGGTTCAATAAGAATATTTTAAAAAATGTCCCCTGTCCTGATCATGCTATACCAGGGGAATTTAGGACGGTTCAAGTAGGTGTAGGGGTATACAGGGCTGTTGATCACAACGATGTCCACGATTTGATGGTGGAATTATGTGATTGGCTAAATAGCGATTATTTTAAAATGCCAAATGTTGACCCGGTCATTAGCGATATCATTAAAGCTATAGCTGCGCACCTGTACATTGAGTGGATACATCCTTTTGGTGACGGAAACGGGAGGTTAGGACGACTGTTAGAGTTTGCGATTCTAATCTGTTCCGGCATACCTTCACCCGCCGCACATTTAATAAGCAACCATTATAACGCAACAAGAAATGAATATTATATACAATTAGATGCGGCGAGTAAAAAAAGAGACATTTGTGATTTTATTTCATATGCTGTACAAGGTTTTAGGGACGGCCTAATGGAACAATTAAGATATATTTTTACGCAGGTTCTTGAAACCTCATGGGAAAGCTTTGTTTATGAAATTTTTAAAGAGCATAAACTATCAGAAAAACCTACAAAGCGCATAAGAACGCTTATACTTGAATTATCCCACCAGTCAGAACCAGTGCCTCGCGACAAGTTAATTATGTTAAGTCCAAAAACTATCGAATTATATAAAAGCGGTTCTAATATGATGTTGTCAAGAGATATCAATATATTAACTGAACTGGACTTGATTGAGAAAACAGAGAAGGGTTATAAGGCTAAAGCAATAGAAAAAATGTTGGGGTTTCTCCCTGCGAGAGCAAGGAGCAGTAACAAGAAATAGCCCATATGGTCTTGTGCCAAGGGGTAGCATCATTTATTAGGCGGGTGACTTTAAACGGGGTGCCCCGCCGCCCGCATCCGCCGTAGGCGGAGAGGACGGTGGGGCTGTTCAAAGGCAGGACCCGCAAGCGAACGAATAAGACCCCGAGGCGAGTTTAAAGCTATTGCAAAACTTATTCCCCTTGCCTTAAGGTAATTTTAGCGTTATAATTCATTATGTCCCTGCTGTGTGCGTGCGGATTGTATGACAAGAACCAACATTAAGACACAGGGAGCTTGAGCCCGGATGCGGAGCGGCATGCTCTTTTAACAAAGAGAAACCCGAAACATTCGATAGAGCGCCCACCTAAAAAATGGGTTCTGTGTTGTTAAACAATCTCACGGCATTCGCGGGGATTATTAATTTGCCCCAACGTTACACCGAAGCAAATTAATCCCGAGGAGCGAAGCGACGATGGATTTAACTATGGATTTATTCACCGAAAAACCCACAGATACCGCAAAAAACCGCCCCCTGGCAATAAGGATGCGCCCGCGTACCTTAAACGAATTTTTTGGGCAGGAGCATATTGTCGGGAAAAATAAACTTCTCTCGCGTGCGATGGAGGCGGATAAAATAACCTCGCTTATTTTATACGGCCCGCCCGGGGTAGGTAAGAACTGTCTGGCATTTATAGTAAGCAATATTACAAAAAGCCATTTTGAAGAAGTAAACGCGGTAATGTCGAATGTGCAGGAGCTGCGCACTATTATCGAAAGCGCCCGAAACAGGATTAATACATCCGGCCAAAAAACAATCGTTTTTATCGACGAGATTCACCGCTTCAACAAAGCGCAGCAGGATATTCTCATGCCTTATGTGGAAAAAGGCGAAGTTACATTGATAGGTGCGACAACACATAATCCATTTTTTTCTATAGTAGCGCCGCTTTTATCCCGCTCTCTGGTGTTTGAATTAAAGCCGCTTCCCAAAGAAGCCCTGGAAAATATTTTATTAAAAGCGCTTCAGGATAAGGAGAACGGGCTGGGTAATTATAAAATAAAAATAGATAAAGACGCGCTGGCGTTTCTGGCAAAAATATCCGACGGAGATGCAAGGCGCGCGTTAAACGCGCTGGAACTGGGCGCATTGACTACAAAACCGCAAAAAGACAGCTTCGTACATTATACACTTACAGTCGCGGAAGAATCCATTCAAAAAAAAGCCGTAGTTTATGATAAAGACGAAGATGGCCATTATGATACTATATCGGCATTTATAAAAGCAATGCGCGGCTCAGACCCGGACGCGGCGTTATATTGGCTTGCGAAAATGCTTTATGCGGGAGAAGACCCGAGATTTATCGCCCGGCGTATTGTTATTTGCGCTGCCGAAGATGTGGGGAACGCGGACCCGCAGGCAACTATTCTGGCAAGCGCTGCTTTGCAGATTTCGGAATTTGTAGGTATGCCTGAAGCGCGCATACCCCTGGCGCAGGCAACGGTTTACATTGCGTGCGCCCCTAAATCCAATGCTGCGTACATGGGCATAGAAAACGCTATGGCTGATGTAGAAAAAAATAGGACCATGGAAGTTCCCGTGCATCTAAAAGACGCAAATTACCCGGGGGCAGAGAGGCTCGGCCATGGCGAAGGGTATAAATACGCCCATTCCTATGAAGGGCATTACGTAGAACAGGATTATTTGTCCAAAAAACAGAAATATTACGAGCCTACGGACATAGGATACGAAAAAAAGATAAAAGAATATTTGGGAAACCTTAAAAAGGATATGAAAGGCGGTAAATTATGAATAAGAAAATGTTAGTATATATATTAGTAATAGGCGCTATAGCTATTGGTTTATTGTTAAGCGCAAATCAGCTAAAAGCGCAGGAAGAAAAAACAATGAACGAGGCTGCTGTGTCAGCGCAGCTTCAGCAGGTTATACAGAACCAGCAGGTTATCTTAAGTAAACTTAATGACATACAAAAAGAGCTGGAAATTGTTAAAATAAGGACAACCGCCAAGAGAGTACCATAAATTTCCTTGACCAAAAATACCCAATATGATAAAATTTAACGAAATAACAGCCAAAAAGGCACAAATAAGAAAGGAGATACTAGGGAAATTATATTCCCAAAGTTCTTCAGATAAAGCGCAAAAAAGCGCTGCTATCAAAAAAAAGTTATTAAAAGACAGTTGCTTTGAAAAAGCTAAATCCGTAATGTTTTATGTTTCGAAAGAATACGAAGTTGATACGGATGATATGATAAGACAAGCGTGGAGATTAAGAAAAAGGATAATAGTGCCAGTGACGGACGTTGGAAAAAAGACTATAATTGCTTCTGAGCTTAAAGACCCGGATACGGAACTTGAAATTGGGCCGTTTGGGGTAAGACAGCCGAAAAGAAAATATATAAGGCCTGTGCCTGTTAATGATATAGACTTGGTAATAACACCTGGGGTAGCCTTCAACAAAACAGGTAATCGTATCGGCCACGGCGCAGGTTATTACGATAGTTTTTTAAAAATCTTGCCAAAAGATACTTTTACTATCGGCTTGGCATACGGCTGCCAGATAGTAGAAGAAATTCCAACTCTTTCCTGGGACATTCCCGTCAAAAAGGTAATCTCCGCATAAACGTAGTCAGTAGTCCATAATCTATGGCCGATAGCCTGGTTTTTCAACTATTGGCTATCAACCATAGGCTATTTTAACGGAGGTGTCAATTATGTTCAACAATATGAATCCCGCAGTGTTTATTGCAGCATTTTCCGCAGCCGGGATAGTTGTGTTTTTGCTGGGCTATTTTACAAGTAAATACACAGGCAAGAGAAAACTTATATCGGCAAGAGAAAAAGCAAAGGCGCTTTTGGAGCAATCCAAAAAAGACGCGGAAAATATACGCAAGGAAATCGAGATAGAGACAAGAGACGCAAAGCTTAAGATGAGGTCTGAATTCGAGGCAGAGACAAAAGACCGCAGGCAGGAGGCAGCAGCCCTGGAAAAAAGGCTGACGCAAAAAGAAGAAAACCTGGACAGAAAAGTGGACCTCCTGGAGGAAAAAGAAAAGAAAATAACGGATAAGGAACAACTTATCACGAACAAAGAAAAGCAGCTAAAGCAATCCGAGTTTAATTTAAACCAGCTTATAGACGAGGAAAAACAGAGGCTTCAGCGTATAACCAGGATGTCTCCCGAAGAGGCCAAGAGAGAACTTTTGTTGCGCCTGGAAAATGAAGTAAGGCAGGAATCCGGCGTTGTGATAAAGCGCATAGAAGATGAGACCAAGGAAGCAGCGGATAAAAAAGCCAGGAACATAATAAGTCTGGCAATGCAAAGATGCGCCGCGGATCACACAGTTGAATCTTCAATAAGCGTAGTTAGCCTGCCGAACGATGAAATGAAAGGGCGCATAATAGGCCGTGAAGGAAGAAACATACGCGCGCTTGAAATAGCAACCGGAGTCGAAATTATAGTAGATGATACTCCCGAAGCTGTTACCCTGTCGTGTTTTGACGCAGTAAGAAGGGAGATCGCGAGAATTTCCTTGGAGAGGCTGATAGAAGACGGGCGTATACATCCCGGGAGAATAGAAGAGATAGTGGATAAAGTAAAAAAGGAAATGGACGCCTCCATAAAGGAAGAAGGAGAAAAAGCGGCATTTGAGGTAAACATACACGGCCTTCATCCGGAAATAATAAAACTTTTGGGCCGCTTAAAATACAGAACAAGCTATGGGCAAAACGTATTACAGCATTCAAAAGAAGCAGCCTATCTTATGGGCGTTATGGCGGGCGAGCTCGGCGTAGATTTTAACCTTTCCAAAAGAATAGGGCTTCTGCATGATATAGGTAAGGCAGTTACCCATGAAGTAGAAGGCCCGCACGCGAAAATAGGCGCGGATCTTGCAAGAAAATACAGAGAAAATGAAACAGTTATACACGCTATAGAAGCGCACCATCAGGATATCGAGGCGCGCTCAGTACTCGCGGTTTTAGCGCAGGTAGCGGATACAATATCCGCAACCAGGCCCGGCGCCCGCAGGGAAACACTCGAGACTTATGTAAAGCGCCTGGAGAAACTTGAGGAAATAGCGACTTCGTTTAAAGGCGTCGCGAATTCATTTGCCATACAGGGCGGCAGAGAGATAAGAGTAATTGTGCAGCCGGACAAAATAAATGAACTTGAGTCGATTACGCTCGCAAGGGATATAACGAAAAAAATAGAAGAGAGCCTGGAATATCCCGGGCAGGTTAAAGTAACGGTCGTGCGGGAAACACGGGCAGTAGAGTTCGCAAAATAAGCTACAGGCCATTGTTAAACTTGGAGTATTCATGAACGTATTATTAATAGGCGATATTACCGGTTCGCCGGGCAGGGAAATTGTAAGGCGGCTTCTACCCAGGATAAAGAAAACAGAAAGCATAGATTTTGTTATTGCCAATGCCGAAAACGTCGCCGGTGGAAGCGGTATTACGCCGGGTACAGCCGACGAGTTATTCGATTCAGGGGTTGATGTTTTGACATCCGGAGACCATATCTGGAAGCAAAAAGAGGTCCTTGATATCATAGAAACAGAAACAAGAATACTGCGTCCGGCAAATTATCCCAAAAGCGCTCCGGGCGCCGGCTGCGGTGTATTTACTGCCGCAAACGCAGTTTCTGTCGGAGTGATAAATTTACTGGGCAGGGTATTTATGCAGCCTGTGGACTGCCCTTTTCGCGCCGCAACCGAGTGTGTAGAAAAAATAAAAGAAAAAACAAAAATTATTTTTGTGGATATGCATGCCGAGGCAACAAGCGAAAAAGTAGCGCTTGGCTGGTATCTAGACGGCAAGGTGTCCTGCGTATTCGGCACTCACACGCATGTGCAGACCGCCGATGAAAAAATTCTGCCCAGGCAAAGCGCCTATATAACGGATTTAGGCATGACAGGCCCGTTTGATTCCGTAATAGGGAGAAAAAAAGAACAAGTCCTGGAAAGATTTCTTACGCAGATGCCCGTCAGGTTTCAGGTGGCGGAAGGCGATGTCCGGTTAAACGGCGCCATAGTTTCTGTTGATGATAAAACAGGCACGGCCACATCCATAAGAAGGGTCCAAATTGCAAGGAGTTAAGAGCAACAGCACAAGCGCCGGGAAAAAAATCTACACAATCTCTGAGCTTACCAAAGAGATAAGGTTTTCCCTGGAGGGCAGTTTCTCGTCCATCTGGGTTGAGGGAGAGGTCTCTAATTTTATAAGGCACTCATCCGGGCACTGCTATTTAAGTTTAAAAGACGCGGAGAGTGTTTTAGCATGTGTTATATTCAAAGACGCCGCGGACGCGCTTTCATTCAAAATCGAAGACGGAATGAAGCTCGTCTGTTTTGGCAGGATAAGCGTTTATAATAAAAGGGGCCAGTACCAGCTTTATATCGAACAGGCTCAGCCCAAAGGTATAGGCGCTTTACAGCTTGCTTTTGAGCAGCTTAAAAATAAACTCAAAAAAGAAGGCTTGTTTGACGCTGAACACAAAAAACCGCTTCCGCTTTTACCTAGCAGAATAGGCGTTGTTACTTCTCCCACAGGCGCCGCCATAAGAGATATTTTAAATATAATCGACAGGCGCTTTCCTAATATGCACATAATACTGTATCCTGTCAAGGTGCAGGGCGGCGGCGCGAAAGAAGATATAAAAGAGGCGATAGAGGTATTTAACCGCCTTAATAACGTAGATGTTTTAATTGTCGGTAGAGGCGGCGGAAGCATGGAAGATCTGTGGGCATTTAATGAAGAAATAGTCGCTCGCGCCATATATAATTCCAAAATACCGGTTATATCGGCGGTAGGGCACGAAATAGATTTTACAATAGCGGATTTTGTGGCTGACCTAAGGGCGCCTACTCCGTCTGCCGCAGCTGAAATAGTTGCCGGGAAAAAACAGGATTTTTTAGATAACATAGAAAACCTGAAACAGCGGCTTAAAATAGTGCTCTTATCACAAAAAGATTCGGTAGAACAAAAATTAAAATCCTTAAGAGAAAGATACGCCTTTAAACAGCCGAAGATTTTGATACAGCAGTATCATCAGAGGCTGGATGAAATTGCGAAGTCCATAAACCAGGGCATAGGGCATATCCTGCGTAAAAAAGAAATGCAAACTTTGGCTGCGCGCGGCAGGCTTACGGCGCTTAATCCTTCGGCGATTTTAAAAAGAGGGTACAGTATAACTACGCGAATATCCGACGGAACCATAATAAAAGATGAATCCGCGATAAAAGACGGCGATTTGATAAAAACAAAATTGGCAAAAGGCAGTATCATAAGCAAGGTGACAGATGGCTGAAAACCACCTGTCATTGCGAGGAGCGAAGCGACGAAGCAATCCCTAGGGCAGAGATTGCTTCGCCCTTCGGGCTCGCAATGACGGAGAGGGGGGATTATGAAAGAAAAAGAACTTGATTTTGAGGCAGCGTTAAAAAAACTGGAAGCAATAGTGGAAGAACTTGAGGGCGGGGATTTATCGCTTAATGACGCGATAAAAAAATATGAAGAGGGCATGAAGCTTTCCCACCTATGTACGAAAAAACTGCACGATATAGAGAAAAAGATAGAGGTGCTTGTAAAGGATGCCTCCGGCGATGTTTCGGCGAAGACGTTTGGCGAGAAAGAAACCCAGGGTTCCAAAAAAACAGGCAGAAAAGCGGAGGAGCTGCTTTTTTGAATATAAAATATTACTTGAAACAGAAACAAAAGCTTATAGATGAAACGCTTAAGCTGCTTATGCCGGCAGATTCGCAGTTCCCCCCGGTAATACACAAGGCGATGAATTATTCCATAAAAGGCGGCAAGCGTATAAGGCCGATACTCTGCCTCGCCTGTTCTAAGATATGCGGCTTAAACGAAAAAAAAGCACTTTTAGCCGCATGCGCGATAGAAATGATACATACTTATTCATTGATACACGATGACCTGCCGGCGATGGATAATGACGATTACCGCCGCGGCAGGCTGGCATGCCATAAAAAATTCAACGAGGCTGTCGCTATTCTGGCAGGCGACGCATTTAATACGCTCGCATATAATATATTATCGAAAGCCACAGGATCCGCCAAAACAAACAACCGCTTGATAAAGGAAATCTCAGAAGCCACAGGCACCTTTGGCATGATAGGCGGCCAGGTAGTGGACATAGAAAACCGTACGCCGGATTTACCGGCAATGGAATATATAAATACGCATAAAACAGGGGCCTTGATAGCAATCGCATGCAAAACCGGCGCTGTTATTGCGAAAGCAGGCAAAAGACCGCAGGAAGCAATATATCGGTACGGAGAATATATAGGTTTTGCGTTTCAGATAGTAGATGATATTTTAGATGACGAGGGCCTTTCCAGTATTTTCGGCAGGGCCGATGCTTATAAAAAGGCCGCCGAATTAATAAATAGGGCTAAACAGGAACTGCGTATATTTAAAACAGGCAGAGATCCGTTATCCGCGCTGGCGGATTTCATAATTGATAGTCTATGATTTTAGATAATATAAATTCACCTCAAGATTTAAAAAAATTACCGCAGGATAAATTGCCCGAGCTTGCGAAGGAGATAAGGCGCTTTATAACAGAGACAGTCTCCGAAACAGGAGGGCACCTTAGCGCGAGTTTAGGCGCAGTTGATATTGCTATATGCCTTCATTATTGTTTGAACACCCCAAAGGATATAATTGTATGGGACGTAGGCCATCAGGCATATGCTCATAAAATACTAACAGGCAGGAAAAGTAAGTTCGGCACATTAAGGCAAAAAAACGGCTTAAGCGGTTTTCCTAACACAAGCGAGTCCGAATACGATCCTTTTACCGTCGGGCATGGTTCGACCTCTATATCGACAGCGCTTGGGCTTGTCGCCGCAAGAGACATAAAAGGCACAGGCGAAACAATAGCGGTTGTTATAGGAGACGGTTCATTGGGCGGCGGCATGGCGCTTGAGGCATTAAATCACGCAGGGCATTTTCAGAAAGACATACTCATCATCTTAAACGACAACGAATTTTCCATATCGCACAGCGTCGGGGCGTACAGCAAATATTTGAACAGAGTTATAACAAACCCCATTTATAACCGTATCCGTAAACATATGCAGGATGTGGTAAAAAAAATTCCCAAGGTCGGCTCTACCGCCTTTAATGCCGCAAGAAGGCTTGAAGAGGCGTTAAAGACGATACTTGTGCCGGGTATTATTTTTGAAGAAATGGGCGTGAGGTATTTTGGCCCGGTAGACGGCCATAACACAACGGCGCTTTTGGGAATTTTAAAAAATGTAATACCTATGAAAGAACCAAGGATTATACACGTTGTGACGAAAAAAGGCAAAGGGTATAAACCTGCGGAACAAAACCCTTCCGCATTCCACGGCACAAGCCCGTTTAATATAGAGACAGGCCTGCTTAAAAAACAACCCGTTTTTACTTTTACGGATGCCTTCAGCGAAAAACTGACGCAACTAGCCGAAAAAAACAAAAACATAACTGCTATTACCGCGGCAATGCCGGAAGGAACAGGGCTGGTTTCTTTTAAAGAAAAATTCCCCGACAGATTTTTCAATGTCGGCATGGCGGAAGAACACGCAGTCGGATTCGCGGCAGGCCTTGCCAAAAAAGGGCTTACCCCGGTTGTATGTATATATTCTACATTTCTGCAGCGTTCTTACGACCAGATACAGCACGATGTCTGCCTGCAGAATCTGCATGTTGTTTTTTGCATAGACAGAGCAGGTATAGCGGGTGAAGACGGGGCAACGCACCATGGTTTATTTGATATAGCGTATACAAAGCATATCCCGAATATCGTCTGTATGGCGCCGAAAGACGAAGAAGAGCTTAAGGCAATGCTTGAGTTTGCGATAGATAAAATAAAAGGCCCGGTAGCCATCCGTTATCCCCGCGGCCCGGACGGCAAATTGAGCCCTAAGGAAATAAAAATAGAAATAGGTAAATCGGAAACATTGCGCGCCGGTAAAGACGTTGCGATACTGGGCCTGGGCGGCATACTTAGGCCATGCCTTGAGGCGGGTAATTTGCTGCAAAAAGACGGCATAAGCACGGAGATCGTAAACACGAGGTTTATCAAGCCGCTCGATAAAGACAGAATAAAGGAAATCGCAAAAAAAGTAAAACATATCGTTACAGTCGAAGATGGTACGATCTGCGGCGGATTTGGCTCAAGCGTGCTTGAATTGCTGCAGGAAGAAAATATAATCGATGTTAACGTAAAATTATTAGGCCTGCCGGATAAATTTATTGCTCACGGTAAAAGAAACGAATTATTATCGGATTACGGCTTAGACGCGAAAGGCATTGCGTCGTCAATAAAGAAATTCTTAAAAACATGAGTTTTAAAATAAAAATAGACGAGGAAAGATGCAAAGGCTGTTATCTCTGCGTTATGTATTGTCCTAAAAAGGCCATAGTAGAGGGCAAAGGCGTAAACAAAAAAGGCTTTTGCTATGTAATTGTGCAGAACGCGGCAGCGTGCGCAGGGTGTAAAAATTGCGTCGTTATGTGCCCTGAAAGCGCAATAGAGATTATTCCCGCCAAAGGCGCCTGCCTGCCGGACAGGCAGGGATCCGCCTCCGGCGGAAGAGGTTGAGATGAATAAAAAAATATTAATGACAGGAAACGAAGCGGTCGGCGAGGCGGCAATTTCCGCAGGGTGCAGATTTTACGCCGGCTATCCGATAACGCCGCAGAATGAACTAACCGCATATATGGCGAAGAGAATGCTTGAGGAAAAAGGAGTATTCATACAATCCGAAAGCGAACTTGCGGCGATAAATATGGTATTCGGCTCATCAGCCGTAGGCAAACGTGCGATGACATCTTCATCAAGCCCGGGAATAAGTTTAAAACAGGAAGGTATTTCCTATCTAGCCGGATGTGAGCTTCCGGCGGTTATTGTAAATGTAATGCGCGGCGGCCCGGGGCTGGGTAATATCGCCCCGTCTCAGGCGGATTATTTTCAATCCACAAGAGGCGGCGGGCACGGCGATTACAGGACAATAGCATTAGCGCCTGCGTACGTGCAGGAAGCAGCTGGGTTAACGCAGCTTGCATTTGATCTTGCGGATAAATACAGAAACCCCGCCCTGGTTGTAATGGACGGGCTCCTTGGCCAGATGATGGAACCTGTGGAAAAAACGCAGTTTACGGATTATAAACCGAAACTGGTAAAAAAGCCCTGGGCCTTGACAGGCGCCAAAGGAAGAAGGCCAAATATTATACGCTCTTTATTATTAAAACAGGGCGCTCTGGAGGAATTTAACGAAAGGCTTTGCGAAAAATACAAAGCCATAGAAAATACGCAGACAAGATATGAGAAATTTTTAACCGATGACGCGGAAATTGTTATAGTCGCATACGGTTTAACAAGCAGAATAGCAAGGCACGCAGTTAAAGCATTAAGAAAGAAAAATAAAAAAATAGGCCTCATAAGGCCTATTACCATATGGCCGTTTCCCCGTAAAGCAATGCATGATTGCGCAAAAAAGGCAACAAAGGCGTTTTTAGTTGTTGAGATGAGCTGCGGGCAAATGGTAGAGGATGTGCGCCTTGCTGTAAACGGTAAACGCCCCGTGTATTTTTACGGCCGCTCCGGCGGAGGCGTGCCGACAAATGAAGCGATAGAACAAGAAATTTTAAAAATTATAAAAGGTCTCTGATGGCTAACGTATTAAAAAAAACGCAAAGTTTGCATGACCGCGTAACGCATTATTGCGCAGGCTGTGGGCATGGTATAGTTCATCGTTTAATCTGTGAAATTATAGACGAACTAGATATAAGGGAAAAGACAATTGCTGTTGCTCCGGTAGGATGCGCGGTATTGGCGTATGATTACTGGAATTTTGATACAACAGAAGCGGCGCATGGCCGCCCGCCGGCAGTAGCAACAGGGATAAAAAGAATGCTGCCCGACAGGATAATTTTTACATACCAGGGCGACGGAGATCTGGCGGCGATAGGCACATCCGAAATTATACATGCGGCAAACAGGGGCGAAAATATAACAGTGATATTTGTTAATAACGGCACTTATGGGATGACCGGCGGCCAGATGGCGCCGACGACGCTTTTGGGACAGAAAACAAAAACCACGCCGTTGGGCAGAGACAAAATACGCGAAGGCTATCCTTTGAAAATATCCGAAATGCTGGCGATTTTAGACGGCGTGTATTATCTTGAACGCGTTTCGGTGCATAACCCGCAAGGCGTAAGAGCCGCAAAGAAAGCAATAAAAAAGGCGTTCATAAATCAGATAGAAAATAAAGGCTTTTCAATGGTCGAGGTGCTTGCGATGTGCCCGACCGCATGGGAAATGCCGGTTAAGGATTCCGTTAAATGGGTAGAAGAAAACGTAGTAAAATATTATCCTCTGGGCGTGCTGAAACAAAACGCGCAATAAAAGTAATCTGCGCGGGTTTCGGCGGCCAGGGCATAATGGTCCTGGGCAGAATCATTGCGGAAGCTGCCATGAGCCTGGGCAAAAATGTAACCTGGATGCCGTCCTACGGAGCTGAAGTGCGCGGCGGTACGGCATATTCCATGGTCGTTATAAGCGATGATGAAATAGCGTCTCCGGTAGTTGATAACGCCGATTTTTTTATAATAATGAACGCGCCGTCTTTCGATAAATTCAAAAAAACCGCGGTAAAAGGCAGCGCTATTATTCTGAATTCATCTCTGGCAGAAACAAACGAAAAAATAAAAGGTATAAAAATCATAAAAATACCGGCAACCGAAATAGCAATATCTCTGGGTAAGGCAATGGTAGCTAATACCGTTATGTTTGGGTGTTTCGCGAGGCTTTCAGGGTTAATAGACAAAGAAAAAGTTATGAAGTTATTAAAAGATGCCCTGGCGCAAAAACAGCATCTGTTTGAAATAAATAAAAACGCTTTTTCGGAAGGGTATGATTTTATCCCGGCGAACCGACAAAACCATCGGCTGCCGGGGTTATGCCCAGTATCAAACCCAACGCATGGTCCGAGAGGGGGCCGCATAAAATGAGCGAAGTAAAAACGCACGTAAGAGTAAGGTTCGCTCCGTCTCCGACGGGGTATCTTCATATAGGCAGCGCGCGTACCGCACTCTTTAACTGGCTCTACGCCAAAAACCAGGGCGGCAAATTTATCCTTCGCATAGAAGATACCGACCTGGAGCGCTCCAAAAAAGAATTTTTATCGGAGATATTGGACAGCCTGAAGTGGCTTGGCATGAAGTCGGACGAGGAAATACAGTTTCAGTCAAGCAGAAAACCCCTGTATGATACATACGCAAAAAAACTCCTGGATAAGGATAAGGCTTATTATGAAGAAACAGAAAAAGGCAAGGCCGTAATATTCAGGAATCCGAAAACAAAAATAGCATTCGATGATATCGTAAAAGGAAAAATAGAATTTGATCTGAATGAATTCGATGATCTGGTGCTTATAAAATCAGACGGCACGCCTACCTATAATTTCGCCTGCGTCGTAGATGATATGGATATGAAAATGACGCACATAATAAGAGGAGACGACCACATATCCAATACACCAAAGCAGTTGATGCTTTATAATGCCTTTGGAGCAAGGCCTCCGAAATTTGCCCATATACCGCTTATACTCGGAGAAGACCGCTCGCGTATGTCAAAACGCCACGGCGCAACTGCCATAAGAGAATACCGTGAAAACGGTTATTTGCCGGAGGCTGTCATAAACTTTTTAGCGCTTATGGGTTGGTCCCCCAAGGATAACAGGGAAAAACTGTCGACGGAACAAATAATAAAATTATTCTCGTTAAAATCCATAAAAAACACACCGGCAGTTTTCGATATAAAAAAGCTTAACTGGCTTAATTCCGAATATATAAAATCATGTCCGCCGGAAAAAACCACCGATTATCTCACGCCGTTTTTGATAAAAAAAGGCGTACCCGCAGGAAACTACGATAAAAAATGGCTCACATCCGTAATAAAATTATACTCCACACGGTTTAGCAATATAGACGAATTTATAGAAAAATCGGAGTTTTTGTTCAAAGAAAAAATAGATTTTGACGAACAGGCATTAAAATCCTACATTAATGAAAAAACAATTCCCTATCTGGGAAAATACACAAAAAAAATAGAAGCGCTTGAAAGTTTTGGCGAAAAGACACTCGAAGAAGCTGCGCGCGCCCTTTCGCAGGAACTTAATATCAATTGGGCAGACCTTATACACCCCGTAAGGGTAGCAGTGACAGGCAAAGATTCCTCGCCGGGCATATTTGAGGTGCTGGTTCTTTTGGGAAGAGAAAAAACATTAAAGCGCCTCAAAGATATACAGGAAAAATCATGACCACAGACCAAAGGCCGCCTAACTTCGTAACCGAAATCATAGATGCCGATGTAGCCGCGAATAAAAACAAAGGCAAAGTCCATACGCGTTTTCCGCCGGAGCCTAACGGCTATTTGCATATAGGGCACGCGAAATCTATATGCCTTAATTTCGGCATAGCCGAACAATACAAAGGGCTTTGTAATCTGCGCTTCGATGACACAAACCCGGAAACAGAAGAGACAGAATATGTAGAATCCATAAAAGAAGACATAAAATGGCTCGGATTTAGCTGGGACAAGAGAGAATATTACGCATCTGATTATTTTCAGAAATTATATGATTATGCCGTTTGTTTGATTAAAAAACAAAAAGCCTATATCTGCGACCTCTCTCTCGAAGAATTTAAAGAATACCGCGGCACTGTAACATCTCCCGGCAAGCCCAGCCCATACAGAAACAGGCCTGTTGACGAGAATCTGGATTTATTCAAACGCATGAAAAACGGGGAATTTATCGACGGCGCAAAAGTCTTGCGCGCGAAAATAAATATGAGCCATCCGAATATGCTTATGCGCGACCCCGCGATATACCGCATAAAAAAAGCGCACCATCACAGGACAAAAGATAAATGGTGTATTTACCCTATGTATGATTTTGCGCACTGCATATCTGATTCCATAGAAGGAATTACGCATTCTATATGCACGCTGGAATTTGAAAATAATCGCCCGTTATATGACTGGATATTGAACGAACTGGGCATTCATCATCCTCAGCAGATAGAATTCGGCAGGCTTAATATCAGCA
>JAFGKX010000114.1 GCA_016928375.1 Candidatus Omnitrophota bacterium
AGGCTTAAACGCTTCGTAAGCGCCATAATTCCATTGTATCTGCCTAAATACGGCGAGATCGTCAGGCGGCATCTGTGTAGGCTCAAAGCCCAAAATGTACTTCCATGGAGCGCGCGGGTTTGTGAAAAAAGTATCGTAGAATATGCGCATATTGTCACTGTAGATAATGCCGCCTTTCTCCGGAAGCCATTCTGCCTGGTCCGGGTTATTAAGCGATAAATATTCTCTACCGAGTGAATTAGTCCACCTGCTGTCAGTATCATTTGTTAGTGAAAGGTAGAAAGACAATCCCGTTATTAGAGCCAGCGTAACGCGTCCCCAGGACAAAAAATTTATTTTTTTGCCAAAATGCTCGTCAAATTCCAGTGCTAACCATACAGAGAAAGCCGGAATCCCCCAATCCATCCAAAAGCGGCGCGACACAAAGCCCAGTATCCAGCCTGTTACAAGAAGAATGAATACAGGATTTTCTACCCTATCGCGATTCCATGCGCCTCGCATATAGCGCCATGCCAGCGCGCCTAAAACCGCTATAACGATACCGTTATCTCCAATGAAAGATTGAAATTCCGTAACCAGCATGCGCTGGAGAGCGTTGTTGGAAAATGCGTAAACGGCATGTGTGAAAGTCTGGTTCAAAAAAACGAGCGGTTTGCCTGTAAGAGTCGCACCGGCTGCAATGCCGATTATGGTCGCGGCTGCGAATAACCCGCCGGCACGCCACTTACGTGCAGCAAAAAAACAAAAAACCGGAAGTATATAGAGGTACCACGCGCAATGTACCCATGTTGAAACACAAATTAGAACAATAAAAAGTAGAAAAGTACCAAGGGCGGTTTTTTTATCCTCAAGGTATCGCCACAAAAAACATATAATCGCGATTACGGACATCGTAAGTATATATGGCCTGCCGGAAAACAAGCGTGCCAGAATATAAGGGTTTGCAACCGATATAATCAAAAGAGATATCATCCATGCTTCCGGATATTTCAGAATAAACAAAGGCACGAGAGTAAATAATAGGAAAAGAAAGCAAACAGAGAATACAATCAGCAAGTCCGGCGTGGGGTGCCATATCCGGTAAATTAAGCCCAGCAGGGCGTGCCATCCGGGATGACTGTCCACGACTATTTCTTTTCTCAAAACGAGGATATCGTGCCAATCCTTTCCGGATATGACTTTCCCTACGTGGCGCAGGGTGTCGTCTGGAGGAGTATAGCCAAGCGATATTATTTTAAATGAAATTAAAATGAAGGTGGCGATAAGAATGCACAATACGGCTATCGGTGTAAAATCTTTTTTAATAGATAAATCCGGGAAAGGCGCTTTCATTTTTTATCCTCCCTTTATTTATTATTTATCAAATTCAGGAAATCCGGGTGTACATCGCACCCCAACGCGATCGCGCGTTTTGTGAATTTGCGCGCCAGGCCTAAGCGGCCGGCATAATAGTACAATACCGCCAAATTGTTGTTGGCCGACGGATTGTCCGGTTCTATCTCAAGAACTTTCTTAAAGGCTTCTATCGCTTCCGCTTTTTCCGCGCCGGAGGCGTATTCCGTACCCAGGTTAAGATGCGCGGCTGCATAGTCCGGGTCTATAGAAAGGGCTTTTTTATAACTTTTTATGGCCTCATCGCGCATACCCAGCTTGCTATACGCGTTGCCGAGGTTAAAATACGCGTCTTTACGGTCCGCGTTAAGGCTTACGGCTTTGCGAAAATATTTCACGGCCTCGTCGGTTTTTCCCATCTTGTTATACACATAGCCTAGATTTATATAGGTGCAAGCCGCGGAAGGATTGATTTTTTTAGCTTTATTAAGATGCTCAAGCGCCTTGCCATACATATTATCCGCTGCGTATACGCTGGCAAGACTATTATAAGCATTCACGCAATTCTTTTTTAACTTAATCGCTTTCTGCAGATATGCTATAGCCTTCGCGCGCTCTCCCAACTCCCCGTAAAGAAGGCCGAGATTGTTATATGGCGGCGAGTAGTCCGGCTGTACGGATATCGCTTTTTTGTAGCAGTCAATGGCCTTGTCTGTTTTTCCGTGATTCTTGTAAAGAATGGCGAGGTTGTGGTATGCGCGCGCGCTGTACGGATAAAGTCTTAAAGTCCTTTCATAAAAGTTTACAGGGTCATGCCAATAGTTATTTTGCCTTACTGTAAGCGCGGAATAGAAGAGGATAAGTACAACGGCGAAGGAAGCAACCGGCATTTTAAAATTTCGCCTCGCGTAAAGCTGCGTTATTACGCTCGACAAAATCAGGAAAAACCCGATTGATGGCACGTACATATAATGTTCGGCCATGTAAAACGCTAATGGGTATATGTTGGAAACCGGTAAAAGTGTCACAAAAAACCAGATAGCGGAGAAAAGTAACACCCGGTCTCGTTTTCTTCTTGCAAATGCCGTAATGAGGAGTAAAGACGATATGGCAAGACCTGCTATTACGCTTTTGTCCGAAAGCGCGAACAAGCTGTTTCCGTATTCCATATGCAGATTGAAAGGAAAAAACAAAATGCGTGTATAACCGGCTATGGCAGCGAAAACTCCCGGCACTCTGGCGACAGCAGAAGACATGGACGCCACATTTAAGGGCACGCTTTTAAGCACAAAAAGCCTCAGCGCAATGTAAGCGAGGGGTATTAAAATAATCGGCAAAAAAAGGACGGCTTTTATTTTTCTGGCAAAGCTGTAATTGTAAAGAAGGAGAATGAGCGGTAAAATTATACCGTTTTCTTTTGTGAGAAGAGCAAGCGCGCAGCAGACAATAGTAAGCGCATAAAAGCGGAGCCGTTTCTCATTTGAAAATCTAACATAAGAATAAAAACCCGCGAGCATACATATTAATACCATAATGTCGCCCCGATTCGAAATGTAACATACGGTTTCGGTCTGAATCGGGTGAGCCACAAAAAACATGGCGGTTAAGAAGGCGAGGGGTTTACTGTTAAAAAGAAGCACGAGTATTTTATAAACCAAAAATGCCGCCACAATGTGAAAAATGACATTGAAAAGATGATATCCAACCACATTAAGTTTGCCTATCTTGTAATTTACAAGATAGGTGAAAATAACAATCGGCCGGTAAAAGAAGTAACTGGAATCAGAGCCCTTTCCCCAGTCCGTGGTGAATATCTCCGGCACTTTGGACCACTGCCGGAGATACATATTGTCTTTAATAAGGATGTCGTCGTCCCATACGAATTTGCCGCTCAGGGAGTTAGCGTAAATCGCAAACCCCAGAACGGCAATGGCAAAAAAAGGCAGGTATTTTTTAAAGGCACCGGCGCTTATCATGGCGATAGTTATTATATAATAGAATATTTTGCCCGTCTATCAAATAAAAGCACAGTACTTATCCCGCAGATTAACGGCAAACAATTCCCTATACCTCTTG
>JAFGKX010000115.1 GCA_016928375.1 Candidatus Omnitrophota bacterium
AAAAGAATGCGGGAATGGTAAAAAGTGCGGGATGGATATAACAGTTATAAATAAACAGGGCGTAATCAGGATAGATAAAAAGAGTATAAAAAAGTCGGCAAAGATATTTTTACGCAGCCTCAGACATCGCAAGAACTCTATCCTTAACGTAATATTTGTCTCGCCCGCAGAGATCAGGAAAATCAACATAAAATATTTCAACAAAAATAAAACTACCGATGTGATTGCCCTGGCTGCAGGAAAATTCGGCAAAGCCCGTGATATCTACTATAATTACCTGGGCGATATTATCATATGCCCCCAAACAGCGAAGAGAAATTGCGCGATTTTTGGCACGTCATTAAAAAAAGAACTGCTTCTTTACACAGTCCACGGTATTCTGCATTTAGTAGGCTGGGATGATTTAAACAAAAAAGATTCGGCAAAAATGTCAAAAAAACAAGAGGAGTTGTTGGATTTATTATGAATATAAAAAGGCCCAGGAATAGTTTGGTAGGAAGTTTCAACGCGGCAATAGAAGGCTTTCTGCATGTAGTCAGGACTCAGAGGAACATGCGCATACACTTTATATTCGCGGTGCTGGTCCTGCTGGTCGGAATATATTTTAATTTCAGCCGCCTGGAAATAGTCATATTGAGCCTTACCATAGGCTTTGTGCTTGTTACCGAAATGTTTAACACGGTAATAGAGTTTTTACTGGACCGCCTTATAGAAAAGCACGACGAAAAAGTAAAGATAATAAAAGATATATCAGCGGGCACGGTTCTGGTTGCATCCATAGTCGCGCTTGTTGTAGCTTATTTTTTATTTCTTAAACACAGCATTTTTACGCAGTTCGGTAACGGTATATTAAAGCTTAGGCAATCGGAGTGGCATATTACATTTTTGGCCCTGATATTGGTTATAGCGACCGTTATATTATCCAAGGCGATCCTGCGTAAGGGCACGCCGTTAAGAGGCGGAATGCCGAGCGGGCACGCCGCGGTATCATTTTCGATGTTTGTTATTGTGGTGTTCGTGTCATCGGATGCGCTGGTATCGCTGTTGGCGTTTATACTGGCTGTGCTGGTTTCTCAAAGCAGGATACGTAAAGGATTACACACGTTCTGGGAGGTGCTCGCCGGCGCTCTTCTAGGCACGACGATAACCATTTTAATATATCAGCTTTTGTCCCAATTAGGCGGAGTCTGATGGCCATACAAAAAACTCAGGCCATATTGCTTGCTAAAAAAGAAATACGCCAGACAAGCTGTATAGTTTCTTTTTACACAAAAGACTTCGGAAAAATAAAAGGCCTGATAAAAGGCGTGCGCGGCAAACAGGCGGTTTTCGGATTATACCTTCAGGAATTTTCGGTTTACGATATAGTGTATTATGAAAAAAAGCACAGAGACATACACACTATATCTGAGTGTGATTTTAAACAGGCATTCAGGGCGCTCAACAGTTCTTTCGAGAGGCGGCTCTGGGCGTATTACGCGCTTGAGCTGACAGACAGGCTTACGCCGCTGGAAGATAAAAATGCGAAAGTTTACGAGCTTTTGCTGGATACTTTGAATTCGCTTAATACCGGCCAGTATGTCGATAAGGCAATAATAGCGTTTCAGATAAAATTTCTGGAATATCAGGGTTATATGCCGCAGCTGGAATCCTGTGTTAACTGCGGCGGAAAGCTTCCGCAGGACGCGCGTTTCAGCGTGCGTTTGGGCGGGCTTTTATGCGCGAAATGTTTTAGCGCTGATATACAATCATTCGGCGCGACGCAAGGCGCGGTTTTTTCCATGAAAAAGCTGGTGCAGACACAGTTTAGCGATATGCCGCGCATCAGTATAGGTGAAAAATTGCGTGATGAAATAGCAATTCTTTTAGACAGATTTATTCTTTATCAGACAGGTGAACATTTAAAGACAAAGAGGTTTATACAAAACGTCATTGCGAGCGAAGCGCCTGCCTGCCGGTAGGCAGGAAGCAATCCCTAATTTGAGATTGCTTCGTCGCTACGCTCCTCGCAATGACGAGGGGGTTTATAATATGTATTTTCAGGATTTAATAACTAAGCTGAACGAATTTTGGGCAAAGCAGGGATGCGTAATCGCGCAGGGCTACGATATCGAAGTCGGGGCAGGCACTTTTCATCCTCTGACATTTTTTAAAGCGCTGGGGGATAAACCGTGGCGCGTCGCGTTTGTTCAGCCATCACGCCGCCCGACCGACGGCAGATACGCGGACAACCCTTTAAGGATGCAGAGGTATTACCAATATCAGGTAATTATTAAGCCTGCACCGAAGGATATACAGAGTATTTATATAAAAAGCCTTGAGTATTTAGGCATTAAAAGAAAAGACCACGACATAAGGTTCGTCGAGGATAACTGGGAGTCTCCGACACTGGGGGCAAGCGGCCTCGGGTGGGAAGTGTGGTTCGATTCTCTGGAGGTCACGCAGTATACTTATTTTCAGCAGATAGGGGGATTCGAGCTTAAAACTATTCCATGCGAGCTGACATACGGCTTAGAAAGAATATGCATGTTTTTACAGAACACCGACGATGTATTTAAAATAAAATGGAACAAGGACACTACATACGGCGACATACACACGCAAAGCGAGAAACAGGGCTCGGAATATAATTTCAATAAAAGCTCACCCGAGATGCTGTTTAAATTATTCGATATATATGAAAAAGAATCGCAGAGATTGATATCAGAAAAGCTGGTATTACCAGCTTACGAGAACATGCTTAAGACATCGCATTCATTTAATATGCTCGATGCCCGAGGCGTCATCAGCGTCAATGAGCGGGCAGCTTATATTGCGCGCGTGAGAAAGCTTGCAATCGAATGCGCGAAATTGTATTTAGAGAAACAGGTTGTCATTTAGGTTGTCGAAATACGAGAGGCGAATAGGGAGAGTTAAAGATGCCATTTAATCCGAAGTATAGTATAACCGAAAAGATACTTAACAACCTTACTCTTATCGCCTCTGCCCGT
>JAFGKX010000116.1 GCA_016928375.1 Candidatus Omnitrophota bacterium
AGGGGTATATTTAGTCAAGATTGCTTCGTTCTGATGGTACCGTCGGAACTCGCAATGACGAGCTTAGAACATGATAAGTAATTTAATATACAAAATAAAGAATGCGGATTTATTTTTAATAGTGGCGGCATTATGCGTAATCGGGGCATTGGCATTGCACAGCGCTTCTTATACGCCAAATGGTATATTGGATAAGGATTTTGCCAAAATGCAGTTCATGTGGATACTGGCGTCCTTACCGATAATATTTTTGGTTATAAAATTTGGCTATGAACAGTTAGTAGACAAAGCGTATATATTATACGGAATAAACATAATACTGCTTTTGCTGGTCCTTCTTATAGGGCAGACAAGGCTTGGGGCAAGGCGTTGGCTAAGCTTTGGATTTTTCTTTTTGCAGCCTTCGGAATTGTGCAAGGTAACGTTTATACTTGCGCTTGTCAAATACGTAACAAGCAAGCATTATAAATTTTATAATATTTACGGATTTATCGTACCGCTTATTTTGGTGATAGTACCGGTTGTCCTTATAATAAAACAACCGGACTTAGGTACTGCTATTACGCTTTTGCCTATATTCTTCATAGTGCTGTTCGCATCCGGGATTAAAAAAAGGTATTTATTCGCGCCTGTAATAACAGCTGTTGTATCTTCGCCATTTTTATGGAGTCTGCTTAGGCAATATCAGAAAAACAGGATATTGGTTTTCTTAAACCCGAATATGGATCCTTTAGGGGCAGGTTATACCGTAATACAATCTAAGATAGCTGTCGGATCAGGGGGCTTCTTAGGTAAGGGTTGGATGTCAGGAACGCAGAATCAGCTGAACTTTCTTCCGGAAAGACATACGGATTTCATATTCTCTGTAATAGGCGAGGAATGGGGTTTTATAGGTTCGTTATTTATACTTATACTATTTCTACTATTATTTCTTAAGCTGCTTAAAATAGCGAGCTCAACAAGCCATCACGAAGGCCGGATGCTTGTTATAGCAATACTGGCGCTTTTCTGGTTTCAGGCAACGGTTAATATCGCTATGACTATGGGGCTTATGCCTGTTACAGGGCTTCCTTTGCCGTTTATAACGTATGGCGGTTCCCATTTAAACACAGCTATGCTCTTGATAGCCCTGGCGAAGAGCGTAGAATTGAAGAGAAAGGTATTTTAACTCGGATTCGCTTGACTTTATCTGGTTGGTATGATAGAATTCAACAAAGTTTTCAATAGTTTGTTAACTAAACAGTATGAGTTAGGTCCCTCGCCAATAATAAGTCCTCGTACTTAGTCGGACTTTAGTAACGCTCGGGACAATTTTAACTTCGTTAAAATTGGAGGTGTAGCATGTCAGAAGGTTATTGCGTAAAATGCAAAGCTAAGAAAGAGATGCAAGATGCGAAAGAAGTAAAGATGAAGAACGGCCGCAAAGCAATGAAGGGTAAATGCCCTGATTGCGGAACAAGCCTTTTCAGGATTATGGGCAAGTAAGCGAGGGTAATACGGACTCAAGAGAAAAATCCCTCACCATAGCCCGTTTAGCTGATAGTAAAAAAGCCGTAGACGTAGTGGCCCTGGATATGCGAAAGGTTTCCGGGCTTTGTGATTATTTTGTGATATGCAGCGGTTCTTCGGACAAGATGCTTAAAGCAATAAGCGACAATATCCGGGAATTCCTAAAAAAGCAGGGCATATCCCCGGCTCACGTAGAAGGCGAGCAGGAGGCCAAATGGATATTAATGGACTACGGCGATGTAATAGTTCATATTTTTCATGAGGAAAAAAGGTCGTTCTACAATCTTGAACGGCTATGGAAGGACGCGAAGAAACTGAAATTAGCGTAAATGAAAAAATGGGGCAGGGAAAATTTGAGACAGGTACCATTTTTGGTTAAGAGTGGTACCTGTCCTGTTTTTAGAGTATGGACATAACAAAAGAATTGTCACACATTATACAGGGTTGCGTAAAGCAGGCGCAGGAAGAATTCAGCTTTACTGTTGCGCCTGATATTGTGCTGGAGAGGCCGCCGAAGACGGACTTCGGTGATTTATCCACGAACGCGGCCATGCAGCTTTGTAAAATAAACCAGTCTCCAAAACTTAAAGAAACAGCTGATTTCTTATGCCGCAGGCTTAAAGACAGCATAGCGGGCACACAATTTTCCGGATATATAAAAGAAATATTCGTAATGCCGCCTGCGTTTATAAATTTCCGTTTTGCGAACAAAGTATTTTATGACCTGGTGCTTAACATAGAAAAAGAAAAGGTAAGTTTCGCAAAGCGAAATTTTGCACAAGGCAAAAAAGTAATAGTTGAGTTCGTGAGCGCTAATCCGACAGGGCCGTTGACCGTAGCGCACGCAAGGCAGGCTGTGGTAGGTGATGCTATTTCCAATATACTTGAATTTTTTGGATGGAAGGTTGTGAGGGAATATTATCTAAATGACGAGGGGAATCAGATAAACGTCCTGGCAGCGTCCATATATGCCAGGTACGCAGAATTAGCCGGTGTTACCTTTGAGTTTCCGCAGGACGGATATAAAGGCGATTACGTAAAAGATATCGCAAAAGAAATTTTCAATGAACATAAAAATAAGTTTAAGGTATTTAGCGAAAAAGAAAAAGAGTTTTTTGGGCAATACGGAGTAAGCGTAATATTGAAAGATATAGAAAAAGACCTGAAAGATATCGGGGTCGCATTCGATAATTATACGTCACAGCATAAATTTGCCAGGACCGGAAAAATAGAAAAATCCCTGAAAACACTTAAGGACAAAGGCCTGATTTATGAAAAAGAAGGCGCGGCCTGGTTTAAATCGACCGAATTCGGGGACGATAAAGACAGGGTGCTGATAAAATCAGACGGTACATATACGTATATTACTCCGGATATAGCTTATCATAGAGATAAATACGAAAGAGGGTTTGACTGGCTTATCGATATCTGGGGCCCGGATCATCACGGATATATACCGAGGATGAGGGCAGCTCAGCGCGCTTTAGGCAAAAAAGATGACAGCCTTTCCGTGATAATTATTCAACTCGCCACGATTTACAGGGGATCCAAACCTGTGCGCATGTCCACAAGGAATGCCGAGTATATTACCTTAAGAGAAGTTATAGACGAAGTAGGCCCGGATGTTTCAAAGTTTTTCTTTTTAACCAGAAAAAATTCAAGTCATCTTGATTTCGATATTGAATTGGCAAAAACCGAATCTCCGGAAAATCCGGTCTATTATATACAATATGCCCATGCCAGGATATGCGGCATATTAAAACGCAGCAGCGAGCTGAACAAATCTTGCGCCGCCGCGGAAAAAGTAAACCTGGAGCTGCTTAATAAGAACGAAGAGATTAATCTGCTCAAGGTGTTAGGAGATTATCCGCGGGTGCTTCAGGCTGCATATGAAACTCTCGAACCATACCGCATTTTGGAATATTTGCTCGAGCTTTCCAAAGTCTTCCATTCTTTTTATACGGTGCATAAGGTTATAACGGATGACGCAGAACTTACCGGGGCAAGGATCGTTCTGATAAATGCCGTTAAAACTATTTTATCGGATGCGCTTAATCTTTTAGGCATTTCTATTCCCGAAAAAATGTAATGTTCAAATCCATAAGGCTATATCTCGACCAGGAAACAAACAAAGAAGACCTTCTGCGGGATTTTTCCGGCTTTGGCTATAACTATTCGGATTTCGTGCAGGAGCAGGGAGATTTTTCGCACCGAGGCAACATCATAGATATATTTCCCGTAATATTCGAAGATCCTCTTAGGATTGAAATAGTAAACGAAAAGATAAATACTATCCGCTCGTTTAATTTAAGAAGCGGAAATGTTACCGCACAGCATCAGATGGCCATAGTCCTTCCCGCCTCGTCCCATAAGCATGCACCTGCCCTGGGCGCATATCATGCCGCAGGCGAAGAAGTGCCTGTAAAAAGTTTCGTAGATTTAAGAAAAGGCGATTATGTAGTGCATGTTAATTATGGTATAGGTGTTTACCGCGGCATAATGAAACTTAAGGAAAAAAACAAGCAGTATAAAGATTACATATGCATAGAATACGCCGGCACTAATAAGCTATATATACCTACCGAAGAAATCAACCTTTTACAAAAGTACATCAGTTTTTATAAAAAACTTCCGCGGCTTAGCAGGCTGGATACCAGGCAATGGCAAAGGGTTAAAGAAAAGGCTAAAAGAGCGGTTTCTTCTTATGCCCTGGAACTGCTGCATCTTCAGGCAGCAAGATTGAAATCAAAAGGATTTAAATTTTCTCCGGACGCGGATTGGCAGAAAGACCTTGAAAGCGCATTTGAATATGAAGATACGATAGATCAGTCAAAGGCAACAACTGAAGTTAAAAAGGATATGGAATCCGACAGGCCCATGGACAGGCTTTTGTGCGGAGACGTAGGATACGGAAAAACGGAAGTTGCCCTGCGTGCGGCATTTAAGGCAGTGATGGACAACAAACAGGTTGCTATTTTAGTTCCGACGACAATACTGGCAGAACAGCATTACAACACTTTTTCAAAACGGATGAAAAAATTCCCGGTCAATATCCGTATGCTTTCAAGGTTTAAGACTAAAAAACAGCAGTCAGATATATTGAAGGACCTGGCGCAGCATAAAGTAGATATAATAATAGGCACTCACAGGCTGCTTTCGCAGGACGTGGTTTTTAAAGATCTCGGGCTTGTTATCATAGACGAAGAACAGCGTTTCGGGGTAAAGCATAAAGAGAAACTGAAAAGATTAAGACTGATGGTCGATGTGCTTACAATGACCGCAACTCCGATACCAAGGACGCTGTATATGGCGCTTATGGGAGCCAGGGATATGTCAGCTATAAATACCCCGCCTCCTGACAGGCTGCCTATAAAGACCATAGTATCCCAATACAGCCTGGAATTGATAAAACAGGCTATCGCAAGAGAACTCAGGAGAGGCGGGCAGATTTACTTTGTCAACAATAGGATAAGAGGCATAGACAAAATAGCAGGAGACATAAAAATGGCTGTCGGGCCCGGGGTTAAAATCGCTGCAGCGCATGGCAGAATGTCGGCGAAAACACTGGAGCCGGTCATGCTTGATTTTATAAATAATAAAATCAATGTCCTTGTTTCCACAAGCATTATAGAATCTGGAATAGACATACCGAACGCTAACACCCTTATAGTAAACCATTCGGATCAGTTTGGCCTGGCGGACCTATACCAACTCAGGGGGAGGGTGGGCAGATTCAATAAAGAGGCTTACGCATATTTTTTAACTCCGA
>JAFGKX010000117.1 GCA_016928375.1 Candidatus Omnitrophota bacterium
AATGCATAATTATTGCTTTAAAGCTCCTACATGAAAAATGTGGGAGCTTTTTTTATTATGAGAACAGTTCCATATTTTTCCACAAAAAGCGCAATTTTAATTATTCTTATTATTCTTGTCGGTTTTTCATACTGGTCCACCTCAAACCTTGGTTTTATTGAACTTTATGATGATGTTCAATATGTAATAGAAAACAGTGATGTCCGTGAAGGCTTGACGTGGAATAGTATTAAATGGGCCTTTACCGCCAACCATGCCGCTAACTGGCATCCGCTGACATGGATGTCGCATATGCTTGATTGTCAATTGTACGGCAACAATCCGGGCGGGCACCATTTTACCAGTTTGGTTCTTCACATTATAAATACACTATTGCTTTTTTTCCTGATGAAGAAAATGACATGCGGGTTATTTGCTGGTGCCTTTATTGCGGCACTGTTCGGCGTGCATCCTCTGCATGTTGAATCTGTCGCATGGATCGCCGAGCGGAAAGATGTGCTGAGTACATTTTTTTTCTTTTTAACTATTTTGTTCTATTTTTATTATGTCAATAAAGGAGGAGTTTGGAGATATACACTTGCTCTTGTGCTGTTTGTAATGGGTCTTATGGCAAAACCCATGCTTGTCACTCTTCCCTGTGTATTGCTTCTGTTGGATTACTGGCCACTGAAACGGATAGACGATAAGGCTACTTTCAATTATAAGAGGATGATAACGCTTTTTGCGGAAAAGCTGCCGTTTTTCATGTTTTCGATTTTTTCTTCCTTTCTTACCATTTGGGCACAGAAGAGTTGGGGGGCGGTCGCCTCATTAAGAAGCCTGACGGTATGGCAAAGGACAGCAAACGCGTTTATCTCTTATGTGTTATATCTTTTTAAGACTTTTTGGCCGATGAATCTTGCCGTCTACTACCCCCATCCAATACATTTCGTTTTGTGGAAGGCGACAGCGGCATTCAGCCTTATAGCAATAATTACATTTTTATCATTATGGTATATAAAAAGAGTGCCATGGTTTTTTACGGGCTGGTTCTGGTATCTTGGAACGCTCGTTCCTGTTATTGGATTTATTCAGGCGGGTCAGCAGGCCATGGCCGACAGGTACACATATATCCCGATTATAGGCGTTTTTCTTATTGTCACGTACGGGATTGAGAAAATTATGCGCTCATGCCGCTATAGAAAAATAGTACTCTTATCAGGATCAATTGCCATTATAGCCGTCCTGTCGATATTAACGAGAAAACAGGTAATGGTATGGAAGAACAGCAGCACCCTTTTCGGCCATGCCGTGGAAGTTACAAGAAATAATTATGTGGCGCACAGCATTTACGGCGTATCCCTTCTCGGATACGGAGAATTCGAAAAGGCTATCAGTCATTTCACTGAGGCATATAAAATAAGGCCGGATCTCCAGAGGGCCCATATCAACATTGGGATAGCTTATGAGGGTATGGGAAATCTTGATAGCGCTGTTTATCATTACAGGATGGCAATAGAGGCTGAACCCGGATCCTGGAAGGCATACAACAATATGGGGCTGGTTCTGGTAAAACAGAAAAGATATAGCGAGGCCATAGAGGTTTTAAAAACTGCTTTAACTATCAGTCCCGACTCATGGGAAGCCAACAATAATATTGGTATTGCGTATGGAAGAAAAGGTGACTTCCAAAAAAGCGTCCAATATTATTCCCGTGCGACAGAGTTGAATCCGGCACAAATTTCACCATGTCTGAATCGTGGAAATGCATACTTTAACAACTCTATGTATGACGACGCTATAAATGACTATAGGAACGTTATCAGGCTGAATCCTGATTATGCTGACATATATCGCATTTTAGGAAATGTGTATATGAAAAATGGGGACAATATCATGGCGCGCAGATATATTTCTGAATATTACAAGAGGTGCAAGCATTGCCTTAAATCAGACAGCGTTGGAATAGATGACGGTTTTGAGGATCGAATTTCGGAACCGGTATTTAATAATTATTCAAATTAGTACTCCGGAAATAAATAGTATTCATACATACCTGCCTCTGCAGAACCTTCTTCGCTGGGAACCCTTGCGTCCCTATGCTGCGAAGCTTTCATAGAGGCAGGTGTGTGTCCAAACGAGTAGATAATATTTGCCGGAGTTAAATTTATTATGAGTAAAAAATTATTATTATTCATTCTTCTGCTAGTAATCGGATTTTCATATTTACCCCTGCTCAGAAGCGATTTCGTGGATTTTGACGATTATAATTATATCGTAAATAATCCTCATGTTAATTCCGGTATGTCAAAAATCAATCTGGTGTGGGCTTTTACCTCTTTTCATGCCGCCAACTGGCACCCTTTGACCTGGCTCTCTCACATGTTGGATGTGGAGATTTTCGGGCTGAATCCTGCGGGACACCATTTGATAAATCTGTTATTACATTTGTGTAATGTAATTGTGCTTTTCATGATATTGAATTATTTAACCGGATCATTTTGGAAAAGTCTTGTTGTCGCCGCGATTTTCGGACTCCATCCTATAAATGTAGAAACAGTGGCATGGATTTCTCAAAGAAAGAGTGTTTTGAGCTCTCTGTTTTTTCTCCTCTCTGTTTGGGCGTATGCCGCTTATGTCAAAAAACCTCATCCGGCAAGATACGGGGTTTTGTTGGTCTTTTTTGTCTTTGGACTTATGGCAAAACCAATTATAATCAGTTTGCCGTTTGTGCTGTTGCTTATAGATTTCTGGCCTCTGAATCGGATATCTTTAGCAAACAGAGACCCTAAAGTCGTCTGGCGGTTGATAATAGAAAAAGTACCCCTATTACTCTTTTCAATTATTTCCTGTTTTATCACTTTTTTTGCGCAAATGAGAGGCGGTGCCGTCGTTTCTCTACGGACTTTTCCTCTTTATACACGCTTTGCAAACAGCATCACCTCATATTTAATGTATATGTTGAGAATTGTCGTTCCGCGTCATTTATGCGCCTACTATCCATATCCGGATAAAAATGAATACTTGCCGGCACTGCTCGCCTTTCTTGGCTTAACAATAGTGACTGTAATATTAATAAGAAAGAGAGAGGAACATCCATGGCTTATAACAGGTTGGCTATGGTTCTTAGGCATACTGATTCCTGTCGCAGGGATTGTTCAGATCGGCGGCCAGGCAACGGCGGATCGTTATACCTATATGCCCATGATAGGGTTGTTGATTTCGGCAACGTGGGAGGCGGATTATAATATTCAAAAGTTACACTTAAATAAGACTATTCCGGTTTTTTCCGTAAGCATGTTAATCATGTTGTTCTCTTTTTTAAGCCGGCGGCAATCAGGATACTGGCACGATGGCAAAACTCTGTTTGAGCACACTCTTAGTGTGACAAAAGATAACTATTATACGCACAGCCTGTTGGGAAATGCGCTTTTTAGAGAGGGAAAGCTTGAAGGGGCTCTGAAACACTATTCAAAGGCGCTGGAGATAGAGCCACGTTTTGAGCCTGCATATTATAATAAAGGACTTGTTCTTTATTATTTGAACAGGCGCGATGAGGCTCTGTCAATGCTCAAGCAGGCCACAATAAAGACGCCGGACAATGCTGATATATACCATGTATTAGGGTGGATATACAGGGAGATGGGAAGAGACTCTCTGGCTATAAAATATTTTCAAAAATCAATTTCATATAACCCCAAATTATATGAATCTCACTGTGATTTGGGAGAAGAGTATGAAAAAAATGATAATATATTTAAAGCGCTGTTTCATTTCAGTGAAGCGGTCAGACTACAGCCTGATTCGGCTCGAGCATATGATAATATAGCGGCTTTATATGTACGTTTGAGGAAAGTCGACCTGGCAATAGAGAAATATGAACAGGCTCTTGGAAGAGTTGCAGACAGATGGGAGTTGTATAATAATCTGGGGAATATCTTTTTAGATATAGGCCGGACCTCTCAAGCCATATCTCTATATTCATCGGCAATAAAAACAGCGCCTGAACAGGCAATGCCATATTATAATCGGGGAAGAGCTTATATTTTAATAAATAAGCCGGTTAAGGCAATTGATGATTTTCGTAATGCCGTTTTGACTGATCCGAAATACATAAAAGCGCACTATTATTTGGGGAAGGTATTGGAGGCAAAAGGAGATAAAGATTCCGCAATGATTCATTTTCAAACAGCGGAATATTTAAAATCTATACCTTAAAACGAACGTAAGGTAAATAAAAAAGAAATCTTGAAAGAAGTGTTATTCTAAATATGAAACACATAGATATAAAGATAAATGGTTGTTCGATTTTATCGAAGACAAGCGTTATCGCTCTGGTTTTATTAATATGGGTTCTTATTGCCTACTGGCCTTTACAGTATAACGGGTTCATAAGCAACTACGATGATATGCAATATGTTCTTGACAATAAGCATGTCATATCCGGTATTACCCTGGAGAATATCAGGTGGGCCTTCACCTCTTTTTGTGCCGCAAACTGGCACCCTTTGACCTGGATCTCTCATATGATTGATTGTGAGCTGTACGGCCTTGACGCAGGCGGACATCATCTAACAAGCCTTATATTCCATATCGCAAACACTCTTTTACTCTTTTTGTTTTTAAAGAGCGCCACGGGAACCAAATGGCGAAGCGGTTTTGTCGCCCTGCTGTTTGCTGTACATCCATTGCATGTTGAATCGGTTGCCTGGGTGGCTGAACGCAAGGATGTATTAAGCACCTTTTTTTGGCTTTTAGCACTTTTGGCATATCTTTATTATATTCGAAAGCCTTCGGTAACCAAATATCTGCTCATAACGTTGTTTTTTGTCTGCGGTTTAATGGCAAAGCCTATGGTTGTTACCTTCCCGTTTGTTCTGCTCATTCTTGATTATTGGCCTTTAGAGAGAGTCATTTTAAATGGCGCTATAAAACTCTCTTTAAAAAATTTATTTAAGCGTGATAGCGTTAGAAAAATCAATAAATTAGTTGTTGAAAAAATTCCTTTAATGCTTCTATCGGT
>JAFGKX010000118.1 GCA_016928375.1 Candidatus Omnitrophota bacterium
ATACTGGAATATTTTTTGCTTCTCCTGGTTTTGAGGCCTTTGGATTTCTGCCCTGAAGCGCTGCACGGATGCCTTCCGCCTGCGGCTTTTCCTTCACCGCCGCCGAGCGGATGGTCAACAGGATTCATTGCGCGGGCCCTGACTCTCGGCCTTATCCCCATCCATCTGCTTCTGCCGGCTTTACCTATAGCTATTACATTATGCTCAACATTTCCTACCTGGCCTATGGTTGCGTAACAATCCAGGTCTATAAGCCTTATTTCTCCGGACGGCATTTTTACATGGGCTTTATCGGATTCTTTTGCAAGAATCTGGGCCGAAGAACCTGCGCTGCGCACTACCTGGGCGCCTGCCCCTTTAAACAACTCAAGATTATGAATAAGTGTACCTAAAGGTATGTTTTTTAATTTAAGGCAATTGCCTGTTTTTATATCCGCCCTCTCCGAGGAAATAACCTCATCCCCGACCTTAATATCATTAGGCCATATGATATATCTTTTTTCCTTATCTTCATATTCTACCAGCGCTATGCGGGCAGAACGATTGGGGTCATACTCTATTGACAACACCTTTGCCTTCATGTCATACTTATTTCTTTTGAAATCTACAATACGGTATCTTTGCTTGTGGCCGCCGCCTCTGTATTTTGCGGTAACGTGCCCATGCGCATTCCTGCCGCCTGTTTTTCTCAATGCAATGGTAAGCGGTTTATAGGGCTTATCCGTTGTTATCTCGTCGAAGGAGGATGTTGTCATCCCTCTTCTGCTAGGCGTTATTGGTTTATATGTCTTTAGTGCCATTTTATATTTTCCTTGTTATCGACTATTTATGTGCTCGCCACGTCTATGGTATTGCCTTCTTTAAGCGTAACCCAGGCCTTTTTCCAGTCCGATCGCCTGCCGAGCTTATACCTGACACGGCGAAGTTTTCCCTGCATGTTTATAACATTGACCGAGCTCACTTTTACCTTAAATATATCCTCTACTGCCTTTTTTATTTCTATCTTATTCGCGCGTGTATCTACAAGAAAAAGATATTTGTTCTGCGCAAGCAGCTTGGTGCTTTTTTCCGTTCTTAACACGCTTTTTACTATATCGTATGAGATTTTCATTTATTTCAGCCTTTTTTCTATATTCAGAAATGCTTCCTTTTCCATAATTACCTTATCTGCCAGTAAAATTAAATGCGCATTTACATTAGCCCCTGTAATGACATTGATATTGCGTATGTTTCCCGACGCCAACTTCAGATTATCGCTCGTAGAGCCTGTTACCAGCAGTATCCTGCCGGAATCGGCCCCTGCGTTTATTTTATTCAGTATGCTTACAAAATCTTTTGTCTTGCAGGAACTTATTTCTATCTTTTCCAGCATAACAAGTTTTTTCTCGTTTATTTTATCGTTCAATGCGCAGCGCAAGGCTTCTAAGATCGCCTTCTTGGGCATTCTATAATAATAATTCCTGGGCTTAGGCGCAAATATAACGCCGCCATGGCGCCACAGCGGGGACCTTGTACTGCCCGCTCTTGCGCGGCCGGTGCCCTTCTGTCTCCACGGTTTTTTGCCTCCGCCGGAAACCTCCGCCCTTGTTTTTGCCGACTGCGTACCAAGGCGTTTATTGGCGTTGTACATAACTACAGCTTCATGTAAAAGCGGTATATTGACATAGCCGTCAAAAATTTTAGGATTTAATTCCAGGTCCTGAATCTTTTTGCCGTCCTGGCCTATTATTTCTATTTTGCCTATTTTTTCCGTCTTCTCTGTTTTTTTTGTAGTTTTCTGCATTTTCTATTTCTTTGCTGCCGGTTTCTTTGGTTTTTCTGTTGTTCTCGCTTTACCGGGTTTTGCTTTTTCCGCAGGCTTTGGCGGAAGAATACGTTTTACTTTACCTTTTATCGATTTTCTTATTATCAAATAATTCTTTTCAGGCCCGGGAACAGCCCCTTTTAACACCAATATGTTTTTGTCCTTATCAATGTCTGCTATCTCCAGATTCTGCACTGTAACATGGTCATGCCCCATGTGCCCGGGTAAGTGATGCCCTGGAGTTACTTTCGTAAGCCTGGGGCCTGATTGTATCGAGCCGGGAGCCCTATGAAACATGGACCCATGGGTTCTTTTTCCGCCGTGCCAATGCCACCTCTTCATGCCGCCCTGAAAACCTTTGCCGATAGACACGCCCAGCACATCTACGTAATCGCCTTTTTTAAAGACATCCACTAAAAACTGCTGGCCGGGCTTTATTTCCTCGTTTGCTTCTAAATTCACTTCTCTTATAAACCTCATAGGCTCGGCATTTACTTTTTTAAAATGCCCCAGCATGGGTTTTGTCGTATGCTTTTGTTTCTTTTTATCAAAACCCAGCTGAACAGCCGAATATCCGTCTTTTTCTTTTGTCTTAACCTGAAGCGCCGTGCACGGGCCAACCTCTATAACAGTAACGGCTTCCGGCTCGCCTGTTTCATTAAAGCACGTGGTCATTCCTATTTTTTTTCCCAATAAACTTTTTGGCATTTTTTATTTTATCCCTGCCTGTCTATAGGCAAGCTTTATCCTTTTTTTTGTTTCTTTATCCGCCAAAAGCGGATTATCTTATGTCAACATCTACGCCGGCAGGCAGATCCAACCTCTTCAAAGCATCTATAGTCTTGGCAGTCGGATCTATGATACTAAGCAGCCTCTTGTGAATCTTCATCTGAAACTGCTCCCGCGATTTTTTATCGATATGCGGAGACCTTAAAACCGTATATACCTCCCGCTTTGTAGGCAGGGGTATCGGACCGGAAACTTTCGCCCCGGTTTTTTTTGCGGTCTCTACGATATCCACCGCGGACTGGTCAAGTATCCTGTGGTCGTACGCTCTTAATCTTATCTGTATCTTCTGCATTACTCTAGTATCTCCGTAATAACGCCTGCACCAACTGTCCTGCCGCCTTCGCGGATAGCGAAGCGCAGTTCCTTCTCCATGGCTATCGGGATG
>JAFGKX010000119.1 GCA_016928375.1 Candidatus Omnitrophota bacterium
AATTCGAAATGCCCAAAACTCTTCAATGTGACGAATCTACACTTACGGATACTTATGGTAGGTTTGTTGCTGAGCCGTTGGAGAGAGGTTTTGGTGTAACGCTCGGTAATTCGCTGCGCAGAACCCTGATATCATCCGTAGAAGGAAGTGCCGTAAACAGCATAAAGATAGAAGGTGTTCAGCACGAGTTTTCATCTATAGACGGTGTTGTGGAAGATGTGCCGGAAATTATCCTTAATATCAAAAAACTGGTAATCAGAAGCCACTCGCAGAAGCCAAAACCTTTGTATATAAAGGTGCAGAAAAAAGGCGATATTACGGCAAAGGATATAATAGCTGATGAGACAGTGGATGTTATAAATAAAGACCTGCACATAGCTACTCTGACAAAAAACGTAAAATTCAATATGGAGATGGAACTTGGCAGAGGCCGCGGGTATGTGCCTGCAGAAAGAAATAAAAAAGAAAATTTTCCGATAGGAATGGTTGCCGTAGATTCGATATTCAGCCCTGTTATGAAAGTTGATTTTCATATCGAGGCAACCAGAGTAGGGCAGATGACGGATTATGATAAGCTTGTGCTCGACGTATGGACAAACGGCGCAGTAAGCCCAAAAGAAGCGCTGCTTTACGCATCCAACGTTCTGCAAAGGCATCTTGACATTTTTGTAAATTTTGGTAAACTGCCAGAAGATCTGGAGATTACCGAAGAGCCGGAAGAAGACGCAGAGCTTATTGAAAAAATGAAAATGCCGGTTACGGAATTGGAGCTTTCGGTAAGAAGCGCTAACTGTCTTGAGAAGGCAAAAATAAAATCGATAGGCGAGTTGGTGACAAAGACGGAAAGCGAGATGCTGAAATACAGAAATTTCGGCAAAAAATCTTTAAACGAAATCATAGCGATTCTAAACACCATGGGGCTTTCACTTGGGATGAAAGTGAAGAAAAGCGAATAAAATGAGACATAACAAATTAAATAAACGTTTCGGAAGGACGCTATCGGAGCGCAAGGAGCTTATGAGGTCCATGGCGCGCAATACGATAATTCATTTAAAAATAAAAACCACCCTGCCTAAGGCGAAAGAAACAAAGAAGATGGTGGATGGGCTGATATCGTTGGGTAAGGCTGGCACTATACACAGCATGAGAGAGGCGTTTGCCATATTGCAGGACAGGAGCCTTGTTTCGCGGTTGTTTAAGGAAATTGCGCCTCTGTTTAAGGATAGAAAAGGCGGCTACACAAGAGTTATACATCTGGGCAGGCGCCACGGCGACGGAGCGGAAATGGCAATTCTTGAATTAGTGGAAAAAATTAAAGTGCAGCCGAAGCATGAAAAGAAAAAGAAGGTTTCCGAAACACAGGAAAAACCTAAACCTAAAGAAGAAAAAGTAAAAGAAGCCAAAGAACCCAAAGAGGAAAAGGTAAAGAAAGAAGAAAAGCCAAAAGAAAAAACACCCAAGGCTGCTATAGAAGCGCCGGTAAAACCCAAACAAGAGGAGAAGCCGAAAAAAGAAGCTCCGAAAGAAAAAGAAAAGAAGCATGAGCCCAAGCAAGAAGGTCTCTTCGGCAAGTTAAAAGGATTCTTTAAGAAGAAGAACGATTAAGTCTTTTACATATTCATCTTACAGGGGGTAATGCTCCTTTCGTGAAAGGGCTTTAACCCCCTTATTTTTTATAAAGTTAAAATGGAGATTTATATGAAACTGGCAGACAGAATCAAAGAAGTAAAACCGTCCGCTACGCTTGCGGTAACCGCCAAGGCAAAGCAGATGAAGCAGGAAGGCGTAGATGTCATAAGTTTCGGCGCGGGAGAACCGGATTTTGATACCCCGGATTATATAAAAGAAGCGGCAAAGACAGCTATTGATAAAGGCAAAACCAAATACACCCAGGACATAGGAACTATAGAATTAAGAAAAGCAATATGCGCTGATATACAAAAATACAACAATGTATCCTACAAACCGGAAGAGGTTATTGTATCAAACGGCGCCAAGCAAAGCCTATATAACATATTTCAGGTATTATGCCAAAAGGGCGATGAGGTAATTATACTTTCGCCTTTCTGGGTAAGTTACGTTGAAATGGTAAGAATGAGTGAGGCAAAACCTGTAATTGTAAATCTAAACGAAAAAGATGGGTTTTCGCTTGATATAAAAGCGCTGAAAAAAGCGGTTAATAAACGCACAAAAGCAATAATAGTAAATTCTCCCTCAAACCCTACAGGCAGAATTTTCAGCAGCGATGAGTTGAAGCAAATCGCGAAAATATCGCTGAAAAATAACCTGATTGTAATAAGCGACGAGATATATAAAAGGCTTATCTACGGCGGGAAAAAACATGTATCCATGGCATCATTAGGCGAAGATATCAAAAAGCAGACAATAATCGTGGATGGTGTTTCAAAGACATATTCTATGACAGGATGGCGTATAGGCTATCTTGCAAGCAACAATCCCGATATAGTAGCTGCGGCTAAGAATATGCAAAGCCACGCCACATCAAACCCGTGCTCTATAAGTCAGGAAGCGGCTGAAAAGGCATTATCCGTGGAGGATAAATCATTTGGTATAATGGCTCAGGAGTTTGAGAAAAGGCGCGATTACATGGTTAGCGCAATAAACAAAATAGACAGTCTGCATTGTGTAAAACCTGACGGGGCTTTTTATGTATTCTGCAATATCTCAGAAACAGGCCTGGATTCGCTGGCCTTTGCGAAAAGGCTGCTTGAGGACGAACGCGTTGCGGTAATACCGGGTGAGGCATTCGGATGGAAGGATTACATACGTTTAAGTTTCGCAACCGGCATGAAGGATATAGAAAAGGGTTTAGACAGGATGAAAAATTTCGTAAGATTTATAAGGGTGGAATCACATTAAAATGGGAAAAACAATAGCGGAAAAAATACTGGGTAGTCATTCGGGGAAAAACGTGACAGCAGGCGAATACGCGCTGTGTAGGGTGGATTTTTGTTTCGGACAGGACGGAACAAGTGCGCTGATAATAGACGCGCTTAATAAACTCGGGGCAAAAAAACTGGAAGCCAAATCCAGGTTTTGCATGGTAATAGACCATAGCGCACCGTCTCCTAATATAGGCGTTTCCACCATACATCAGAAGATGAGAAGATTCGCCAGGGATAATAACCTTTTGCTTTATGATATAGGATGCGGCGTATGCCACCAGATAGTCCCTGAGTCAGGTGCGATTCTGCCCGGCAGTTTAGTTGTCGGCGCAGATTCGCACACCTGTACATATGGGGCATTAGGCGCTCTATCAACAGGTTTTGGTTCGACAGACCTTGCGATTGCGCTGGCAAGCGGAAAGAACTGGTTTAAAGTCCCGCATACTATGAAAATAATAGTCAACGGCAAATTCCCTAAAGGTGTTTATTCCAAAGATATTATACTGCATATAGCAGGTGATTTAGGCGCTGACGGCTGTACTTATAATGCGATAGAATTTATAGGCGAGGCGATAGATAACCTAAGCGTTGACGCGCGTTTTACCATATCGAACATGGCTGTTGAAGTAGGCGCGAAATGCGGTATTATGTATCCGGATAAAAAGGTCCTGCAATGGCTTAAATTACGGACAAATAAAAAAATTACCCCTGTTTTTCCGGATAAAGACGCGAAATATATAAGCATCAAAAAATACGATGTAAGTAAATTATCGCCTAAAGTCGCAAAGCCGCATACGGTTGACAATGTGTGCGACGCAAAAGACCTGAAAGATGTCAGAATTGATATGGGTTTTATAGGAACCTGCACAAACGGCAGGCTGGAAGACCTGGAAATTGCGGCGCGGATTTTAAAAAGTAAAAAAATAAAAGACAAAGTAAGGCTTATAGTCGCGCCGGCATCGAAGCAGATTTATATGGAGGCTATAAAAAAAGGCCTTGTGGAAATATTTGTTAAAGCAGGCGCGAGTGTGGTTACGCCGGGATGCGGGCCATGTGTGGGAACGCATAACGGCATACCTTCGGATGGCGAAAATGTAATATCGACCGCAAACAGGAATTTTAAAGGCAGAATGGGAAATCCCAATGCCTTCATATATTTAGCATCACCGGCAACAGTGGCAGCATCCGTGCTTAATGGCAAGATTACGGATCCTCGAAAGCTCGTTGACTAAATTTTTCGCGCCCGTCATTGCGAGGACCCCGAGCGAAAGCGAGGGGGACGAAGCAATCCCTTTAAGGTTTTGTGTGATTGCCTCCGCTTGCCGTGTAAGCTCAGGGCATTGCTCGCAAAACTGATTTTTTGCGCCGTCTTTTTGGACTTATCCCTCACATTCGTTCGGGACCACTGAATATTAAATT
>JAFGKX010000120.1 GCA_016928375.1 Candidatus Omnitrophota bacterium
AATTTAATATTCAGTGGTCCCGAACGAATGTGAGGGATAAGTCCAAAAAGACGGCGCAAAAAATCAGTTTTGCGAGCAATGCCCTGAAGCTTAACGACAAGCGGATGCAACAGGCAGCATCTTATATGGTATTATATCTTATATATGGACATTAGCTGCTTTCTGGTAAGATATTTGATGTTTCTTTTAAGCAGTATCGAGGCGAGGATTAGCTTGGCTTCTCTTTCCGCTATTATGGAACGCATCATTGCTTCTTCTATTGTTTTTCCGATAGTTACAAGGCCGTGGTTTTTTAAAATAACCGCGTTTTTGTTTTTAATGGCCTTTTTTGTCAAAAGCGCCAATTGCCCGCTGCCTGGCGCAGCATATTTTATAATATTTATTCCATTTTTAAAATAAATTGCAAAATCTATCGTAACAGCTTTTAATTTTACGCCCAAAGACGATAGTGTAAGTATAGAAACAGGGTGCGTATGTACAACAGCTTTTATCCCGGGCCTTGCCTTATAGCAGGCCTTGTGAAGTTTGTGCTCTATGCTCGCCAGAGCGGTGTTGTTTATATCCACAAAATATTGCGCTTTTGCTTTTTTAAAACTTGTGCCACTTTTTTTAATATATATAATTTTGCCGTCTTTTGCGCTTATATTGCCGCTTGCCGCACTCACCAGGCCTTCTTTGGCAAGCTCTTTTGCGCACTCGGCTAGTTTTCTCTTGATATTACATCTTTGCATGGTTATAATTCTAACATAATCTATATAGTCTCGTAAACACCAAACTTGGAGAAAAAAATGATTAAACCTTTACGTAAAAAAATGGTTGTTAAAATTACTATGTGGATACTTTTGGTAACGTTTGTACTTTGGGGCGCTGCCAGCGTAACCATGACATCACGCAATTACATGGGTGTAGTATTCGGCAGAAAGATTTCGCCGCAGGAATACAACCGAAGCTACACTGCGGTGTTAAACCGCGCAAAAATAATGTATGGGGACAATCTGTCCAAGATACAGAATTTCTTAAATTTAGACCAACAGGCGTGGGATAGGCTGGTACTCCTGCAATATGCCAAGAAAAAGCATATAAGGGCCGGCAACCAGGAAGTCGTTGCCAGGATTTCTCAAATGCCATTTTTTCAGTCAGGCGGCGCATTTGACCAAAGGGCTTATAGTTATATACTGCAGAATGTATTTTTAACAAACGCCCATGATTTCGAAGAAGCAACCAGGGAGGATATTATAATTTCAAAATCCCTTGATTCTGCTGTAAAGGATATCGATGTACCGGATCAGGATATCGCTGAGGCTTACCGGCTTAAAAATGAAAAAGCGGATATAAGCTATGTCCTGATAGATGCCGAATCGTTCAAAAAAGACGTTGCGTATGACGAAAAAGAACTCGAGACATTTTATAACGCCCATAAAGATATGTTTTTTACTCCGGAAAGAATAACTATATATTACATAAAAATACCCGTGGATGAAAAACAGCCCGATGCGGCTAAAAAGCTGGCTTTTGATATAAACGACTCGATTAATTTAGGGGATAGTTTCGAAAGCCTGGCTCAAAAATATAATCTTAAAATAGAGCAGACCGGAGCGTTTTCATTTACCGAGCCTGTGCCGGGCGTTGGGCTGTCTTATCCTTTTTCTATAGCAGCATTCGCTCTTACCGACGATAAAAGTGTTGATATCGTTGAGGAAAAAGATGCATTTTATGTAATAAAACTAAAGGAAAAAATCAAACCTTACACACCGCCGCTTGAAGAAATAAAAGAGCGCGTACGTAATGCGCTTGTTGCATATAAGGCAGATGAACTTGCAAAGGCCGTTGCCAACAACGCTTTTGAGATTTTAAAATCGAACAAAGAAACTATCGAAGCCATAGCAAAACAATTAAACGCGCCTTTAAATAATTTAAAAGACATAACCAGAGAAAGTTATGTTAACGGCGTAGGGCTTAATAAAGAATTTAACAGCGCGTGTTTCTCTGTAGAAGAAAAAGAAACTGCTTTTCCTGTAAAAACCGAGAAAGGTTACTGCCTGATAAGGCCCGATACATTAAAAGGCGTTGATAAGGCGGCCTTTGAAAAAGAAAAGGAAGATTTTAAGAAGCAGCTGATATCGGAAAAAAGATCGAAAATGTTCGAAGAATGGTTTGCCAAGATAAAGAAACAGGCGAATTTAACAATAGTAAAACCTTAAATATTTTTTATTTCTACTATATCAACGAGCTTTCCCGCTTCTTTGGCCATATCCGTAAGTATTTCTTTCGGATATGGTTTTACCTTCATATACGCAGCGTCTATAGTGTCTACCGGAAAAAATTGCTGCAGGCACAGCCTTTTTGCCCCCCTTATAAGCCCTGCTATCTGCGCTATATCCTGCTTGTCTATGATCTGCGGAACGACCGTGGTGCGGAATTCATAATCAACGCCCGATGACATTATAATATTTATTGATTTTTGGATATCGTTGGTATTTACATCAACGCCTGTTGCAAGTTTATATTTTTCAAGCGGGGATTTTATGTCCATTGATATATAATCGATGATTTTTTTATCCAAAAGGGCTTTTATTTTACCGGGAAAGCTTCCGTTTGTCTCAATCATCACCGGAAAAGAAAGTTTTTTTATTTCATCAATTAAATCGCCCAGCCATTCATGCAGAAATATCTCCCCTCCTGTTATTGCGACACCGTCTATCCAGGCCTTTTTTGCGGTTAAATAACCTGCTATTTTTTCGAAAGGCACGTTTTCAAGTTTGTCGCTTTCCAGCACAAGGCTCCTTGCGTGGCAAAACGGGCAGCGAAAGTTGCAGTTGCCTAAAAATAAAACGGAGGCTAATTTTCCGTACCATTCGAGTAAACTAGCCTCCTTAAAACCTTTTATATTAAACTTTTTCCATAGTCCTTTCAAAATATTTCTTTACCTCTTCTGAGTTCGGAATCTCTTTTTCCCATCTTGCGATTACCGAACCTTCGTCTTCTATAATAGTGGTCGGAACCTTTAAAACATCGTTGTACGCGCCTTCGGCCATTCCTTCGATAGTATCCAAATCTACGAATTCCATGGGTATAACAGCATCATAATTCCACTTTTCAAGAAAATGCATTAATTTATTCTTGGTGGCCTGGCATAGCGCGCACTCTTTTTTACCAAATACTTTTATTTTCATGCCGTCTCCTTTTTCTTTCCTACACTACCGCGTAATTTTCCGGGTGTGTTCTTCTGTCAACCAGTTCGCCCAGTTTAGATTTGTTCCAGTTATTGATTTTTGAATAGTAGCCGACTATCCTTGTTACGCCATATACGTTCTCTGAGGCGCAGGCGGAGCATGCATCCTTAAGGCCTCTTGTTACCTTGCCGCAGTTGTTGCATATGGTAAATTCCGGCGATATGGTAACCTGCGCTGCCTGTGTATTGTAGTAGGTCTTTTCCACCAAATTCATTATTGATTTTGCGGATGGAAGTTTTTCTCCTACAAATGCGTGAATAATCGCGCCTGATTCTATCATAGTGTGGAATTTTGATTGTTTTTGTATCCTTGTTATCAGGTCTATCGGCGCATCCGGGGCGAAGTGTATGGAGTTTGTGTAGTAATAGGCGTCGCTGTCAATATCGCCTTTTATTACTTCTTCGGCCTCGGCAAAGTTTCTTAAATCAACTTTCGCCAGGCGCCTTGTCGCGCTTTCTGCCGGGGATTCTTCGAGAGAAAACTTAAGGCCTATTCTTTTCTCCGCTTCCTTTGCTTTAAAATACATAAAAGACACTATTTTAAGCCCGAGCTTAAATACATCGTCGTCTTCATGCAGTTGTTTTCCTGTCAAAAATTTGACGCATTCATTAAGCCCAACCAGGCCTATTATATATGTGGCTTTGTTTAAATCGATATAGGGCCTTCCGTCCAGCGCGAGCTTGCCTATTTCCCATAACGGCAAACCCGGTTCTGCCATAATTTTCGATATGAATTCTTTTTTCTGCAGGTGCGCCTTTATGGCTAAATCCATGCAGCGCTCCACTTCTTTGAATAATCTTTCTGTGTTGCCCCTGCCTGCCCTGTATGCGGCCTGAGGCAGGTTAATGGTTATGTTCTGGAACCCGCAGAAACGCATGCTCTCCGGATGCTGTATCATATAATTATCTTTTATCTGCGTGCGCAGCCTGCAGCAGGCGGATAATGTAACTTCGTCTCTGTCGAACACAAAATAAGGAGAGCCGTTTTCACTTGCCACCTCGCACGCATACTCAAGTATCTTTCTCTGTTCCGGATCTTTGAATGAGTCTTCATTGATATGGAAATCACATTTCGGGAAAGCGAAAACCTTGTTATTTTTATCGCCTTCGCACCATACCTCGAGCATTATTCTTGCGAAGCGCTGCGCTGTTTTTTCGTAATCTGCGTATGTTTTATTGGTATATTGGCCTTTGGGCCCTATGGCCGGAATTTTTTTAAGGTAATTCGGAACTCCGGTATGTATATTATGGTCTATGAACAGGCTCTGCCCGCCTCTTGAAAACGCGTTTTGGGATGCAGAAAATATAAGATGCTGCGCTTCCTGTTTTAAATCAGAGTCACTCATGCCGTCTAAATACGGGGCATAAAGTATATTAACATACCCTACTCCGAGAGCGCCGGCATAATACGCCTGCATGCTTGCCAAAAATGTGTTAAGATGGCCGGTAAGCGTCCTTGCGTATTTCGCGGGAGCGCTCTGGGTATCCAGGCCTCCTAACAAAAGGCCGTATTTTTTAACATATTCCAATGAATGGGAACTGCAGTATACTCTGGTGGGGTATCCTAAATCATGAAGATGCACCACGCCCTGCATGTGCGCATCTGCTATGTCTTCCGAAAATATATGCTGTAAAGCGTATTGTTTCAGAACGGTTTCTGCTATGCAAAGGTTGACTGCCTCCGGGTTGTTCGTCGCTATGTTGGAATTTTCATTACTTTTTGTAAGAATAAGCCTGTTTAAATCATATATGGGCAGGCCTATCATTTGCTGCTTTTTAAGTTTTGCGCCCAGGCCCCTCTCAAACAACTCGTTATCGACTAATTCCCTGATAAGCGTCGTAGAAACCTGCCTGTGCTCGGAATCTAATATTTTTCTTTCTACTGTAGAGGCGATTTTCGTCGCAAGCTCTATATCAAGCCCGGCCTCTTTTTGCAGGGCATATATTATTTTACCTTTTTCCCATGGCACTATTTCATCTTTTCCGCTCGGGGTAACCAAAAGCGACATATCCGTCGTATCCGCGGAGCCGTCTATATGCTTGCGCACCCTCAGGCCTCTTCTCGCATAAGTGCGCCTTTCCCTGTATAAGATATAGGCCTTGGCTGTTTTTGCATGGCCGGTCTCTATCAGGACTTTTTCCACTGTATCCTGTATCTCTTCTATGGAGGGGGTGTTGACTTCGAATTTTTTTCTTAAAAATAATGTTACGGCGCTGGCAAGCTCTTCTGCTTTTATCTTATCTTCTCCGCCTACGGAAACCGCGGCTTTATATATGGCCTCGGTTATTTTATTTTTATCAAACGGAACTATAGAGCCGTCTCTTTTTCTTACAGATGTGAAATAGCTTACTTTGGCGCTTTTGTCCTGTCTGTGGTTTATTACATTACCGGCCAACATATCACTTCCTCTCTTTCTTAAGAATATCTTTCATTTCTTTCATGAACTCGCTTATATCTTTAAATTCCCTATATACCGACGCAAACCGCACGTAAGCTACCTGGTCTATGTCATGCAGTTTTTTCATTATAAGCTCACCTATGTTTGAGGAGGAAACCTCCTTATCGTGCTTTTTAAGAAGGGCCCTTTCTATGCCGTCTAAAAGTGTTTCTATTTTCTGCACGCTTACCGGCCTTTTTTCACAGGCCTTTAAAAGGCCTGACATTATTTTATTTCTGTCAAATGGCTGGCGCTGTCCGTTTTTTTTAACCACCATAAGAGGTATCTCTTCGATATGCTCATAGGTAGTAAACCTTCGCTGGCATTTCAAACATTCGCGCCTGCGCCGCGTCGAATCATTTTCAGCGCTTGAGCGGGAATCTACTACTTTATCTTCCGCGTGTCCGCAATAGGGGCATTTCATAATAATAACGCCTTAATATAATACATAAATTTATTTGTGTCAACCAAAAAAATAAAAACTACTTTATATTGTGGTATTTTTGAGACGGAAACCCTATATGTTGGGTTTTGAAAAAACCTTAGGGTTTTAAGATTTTTACCTTTATCTTTGCCTTTTTCAAAAAATCTTTTGCCTGTTTATCTGGATAATGGCCTTTTATAATTATCATTTTTATTCCGGCATTTATAATCATCTTCGCGCAGATAAAACACGGCTGATTTGTGCAATATAGCGTCGCGTTGGCAAGGCTTACCCCATAGATTGCAGCCTGAAGTATTGCGTTTTGTTCCGCATGCAGGCCTCTGCACAATTCATGCCTTTGCCCTGATGGTATTTTCAGTTTTTCACGCAGGCAGCCTGTCAGTTCGCAATGCGCTATATCTTTCGGCGCGCCGTTATAACCGCTGGATAATATATGTTTATCTTTAACGAGCACCGCGCCTACTTTTCTTCTGAGACAGGTCGATCTTTTTGAAACAAGCTCTGCCAGTTCCATAAAATATTCGTCCCAACTTGGGCGCCTGCCCTGAGCTTGCCGAGGGGTTACGGTATTCATTTGAGCCTTTCCTTGTATATCGGGAATTTTTTTACAAAAAGCAGGACCTTTTTCCTTACTTGTGCTATTGTTTTCTCGTTATTTATATCCGATAAAACCTCGTCGATAAAAGAAGCTATTTGCCGCATTTGAGGTTCCTTCATGCCCCTTGTTGTTACAGCAGGCGTACCCAGCCTTATACCGCTTGCTACAAGCGGCGGATTAGGATCGTGGGGAATAAGGTTTTTATTGACCGTTATGCCTGCTTTATCAAGCGCTGCAGCAGCGTCTTTTCCGGTAACATTTCTTGATTTGACTAAATCAACGAGCAGCAGGTGATTGTCGGTTCCGCCCGATACAATGCGGTAATTCCTTTTTTTCAATTCATCGGCAAGCGCCTTTGCGTTTTTTATGGTCTGTACCTGTTTTTTCTTAAATTCAGCGCTTGAAGCATTTTTAAAAGCAACTGCCTTTGCCGCTATTACGTGCATAAGCGGCCCGCCTTGCAACCCCGGGAAAACCGTAATGTCTATTGATTTTGCGTATTTTTCTTTGCAAAGAATAAATCCGCTTCTTGGCCCGCATAAAGTCTTATGTGCCGTGCTTGTAACAAAATCGGCATATGGCACAGGGTTAGGATGCAGCCCCGCTGCCACAAGTCCCGCGATATGTGCCATATCCACCATAAGTAAAGCGCCTGTCTCGTCAGCAATTTCCTTAAATTTTTTAAAATCTATGATTCTTGGATAAGCGCTCGCTCCTGCCAATATCATTTTAGGCTTGTGCTGCCTTGCAAGAGCCGCCACCTCAGTACAATCTATCATTTCGGTCTGTTTGTCTACACCATAAAATACCATATTATAATATTTACCGGAAAAATTAAGCTTATGGCCGTGAGTAAGGTGCCCGCCGCATGCGATGTCCATTGCCAAAACCGTATCGCCGAATTTAAGCTGCGAGAAAAATACAGCCATGTTAGCGCTTGAACCTGAATGCGGCTGCATATTCGCGTGCTCTGCGTGGAATAATTTCTTTGCCCTTTCTATTGCCAGGTTTTCGGCGACATCGACATATTCACAGCCCGCGTACCAACGTTTGGCGGGATAGCCTTCGGCATATTTATTCGTCATGACAGAGCCCTGTGCCTGCAGTACTGCCTCGTCAACAAAGTTTTCGCTTGCGATAAGTTCTATGTTGTTGTTCTGCCTTTTTGTTTCTCCGATAATCGCTTTATAGATTTCCGCATCCTTCTTTTTTAAGAGATTCATCTGTCCAGACTCCTTATTCTTCTTAAATGCCGGCCTTCGGCGAATTTAGTTTTTAAAAATATACCGCATATTTTTTTTGCCGGTTCTTTTTTTGTAAAGGCCGACCCCAGCACTAAAATATTTGCGTTATTATGCTCCCTGCTTAATCTGGCGCTTTTTATATCGCGGCACAAGGCTGCTCTTATTCCTTTGTGCCTGTTTGCAGCCATGGTCATACCTATGCCTGATTTGCATATAAGCACTCCTGATTTTGCTTTTTTTGAAAGTATCAGCCTTGCAGCTTTTTTCGCGAATTCCGGGTAATCGCAGGATTCTTCGGTAAAAGTACCGACGTCAAAAACAATGTTTTTGTTTTTGACAAGATAGGCTGTTATGAAATTCTTTAGTTTATAGCCCGCGTGATCCGAACCTATTGCTATGTTCACCTTATTAATCCCCTATTCTTTTTTTAATTTTTCCGTTATTTTATCAGCTGCTTCTTCTATCTGCTTATACGCCTGTTCATAAGCAAAAAACGGCTTCCCCATCGGGTCCTGTATATTCATATTGGATGTTTTAAGGCTTGCGTATTCTTTGAAAAGATATGTTTTTGCTTTCGCCTGGGGCATTGTATCGCTGATAAAATCTTTCTGCGTTTCATCCATAACAAGTATAATATTTGCCCAGTCTGCAAGCTCTTTTGTAAGCTTGTGCGTAGAAAATCCGGACATGTTTATACCCGCATATTTTTTCATAACATCCGCCATATCCGCAGAACCGGGCAGGTCGTTTACGGCAATTATACCTGCTGATTTTATGTTAAAACCTTCTTTTTCCAGGTCTCTTTTAAGCAGCGCTTCTGCCATCGGAGAACGACAGCTGTTGCCTGCGCACACTATGAGTATGTTAGTAATTTTTTTATCCTCAAAAAGAGCTGTCTTTATCTGCTCTGCGATAAAACCCTCGCGTAATATCCTGGGCCTTAAACTGCTTATATCAACTACCGTGGAAGAGGTTTCCGTCTCGGTACGGCCTGTATCTATTACCATATCTATAAGCCCTTCGAAATCTCTCACAACGCTGAAAGCATCCACGGAATCGGGGTGACCGGATATGTTCGCGCTTGGGGCAACTATGGTCAGGCGGCTTTCTTCTATAAGTTTAAGCGCTAATTTATTAGACGGCATCCTAAAACCTAAAGGCTCTCCGTTTCTGGTTTTTACTATTATAGTCAACGGGCCCGGCCAGAACCTGTCTATCAATCTTTTGGCTGTTTCATCAAGCCCGTCCACAAACTCCAATATTTTTTCTTTATGCGCTATATGTATAGTAAATGGTTTGTCTTTGGGGCGTTTTTTTATCTCATATAACCTGTCTACCGCGGCTTTATTATTATAATCCGCAGCCAACCCATAAACTGTTTCCGTGGGAAAACCTACAATTCCGCCTTTTTTTAAAATCCCGGCTGCTTCTTTTATAACTTCCGGATCGAAGTTATGGGCGCTGGTTTTTATTATTTTTGTATGCATTTTTTATATTTGTCATTGCGAGCGCAGTAAAGCAATCTCTACTTTTTAGACTGCTTCGTCAGCCCTTTGGGCTTCCTCGCAATGACGTACCGGCTAATTTCTTCTTATGTAGTTTTAATTTATTTTTGATCTTTGTATCCGATAATGCCAAAATCTGCGCTGCCAGAATCGCGGCATTTTTTGCGCCTGATTTTCCTATTGCCATACACGCCACAGGTATTCCTGCGGGCATCTGGACTACCGAAAAAAGAGAGTCAATGCCGCCGAGCGCTTGCGTTTCAATAGGTATACCGATAACAGGAAGCGTGGTGTGAGCCGCCAGAACGCCTGCTAAATGCGCAGCTCCTCCTGCAGCGGCAATAATAACTCTTATACCGCTTTTTTCCGCATGTTTAGCAAATTTTACGGTTTGATCGGGGGTTCTGTGCGCGGACAAAACTTTAACAGTGTATTTTATGCTAAATTCATCCAGTGTGTCTACGCAGTGTTTAACTATCGGCATATCCGACTCACTTCCCATTAATATCGCTATCTTGCTCATAAGCTTTCCTCCCACGCTAGTGCTCTATGCCCTATATCTTTTCTGTAATACATTCCTTCGAAATTTATTTTACTGCAGGCGTCATACGCTTTATCTATTGCGCCTTTTATTCCCTCACCCAGCGCTGTAACGCCAAGTACGCGCCCGCCGTTTGTCAATATTGTATCGGCTTCTAATTTTGTGCCGGCATGAAATACCACCGTATCTTTTACCGACTCTGCTTCATCCAGCCCGTAAATCGGAATACCTTTTTTGTAATCCCCGGGATATCCTTTTGAGGCGCACACAACGCAAACGCAGGGCCTTTTGTCCCATTCCAATTTCACTTTTTCTATGTTTCCGTCTATCGACGCTTCCACCGCGTCCATAAGATCCGTTTTAAGCCGCGGCAGTATGGCCTGCGTTTCCGGATCGCCGAAACGAACATTAAATTCCAATACATAAGGCCCGTCCCTGGTAATCATAAGCCCCGCATAAAGAGTACCTTTAAAAGGTGTATTTTCTTCGTTAAGGCCGAATATAATCGGCTTGATGATTTTTTTATTTATTATATCGTTCAAGGCATCGTCTATAACAGGCGCCGGAGAATAAGCGCCCATGCCGCCGGTGTTGGGGCCTTTATCATTATCGTATATTCTTTTATGATCCTGGCTGGAGGCAAGATTCACAAAATGCCTTCCGTCGCTCATTATAATAACAGACGCTTCTTCGCCTTCCAGGCAGTCTTCGATTATTATTCTTTCGCCTGCGGGCCCGAATTTTTTATCTGCCATAATAATTTTAACAGCGTCGAGAGCTTCCTGCCTGCTTTTACATACAAAGACGCCTTTGCCCTGGGCTAAGCCGTCTGCCTTAATCACCATAGGGGCAGGCCTTTTACTTATGTGTTCTTTCGCCTGACGAACACCATCAAAAACTTTATATTCTGCAGTCGGTATTCTGAACCTTGTAAGCGCCTCTTTGGCGAATACCTTGCTTGATTCGAGTTTGGCTGTTTTAGCGTCGGGGCCGAATATCCTTAATTTTTTATGATTGAATTTATCTACTATGCCTGAAGCTAGGGGCGCCTCAGGGCCTACAATGGCGAGATCTATATTGTTTTTCTCCGCAAAGTCCGTTATTTTTTCTATATCGTTGTCTTTGATATCCGAGCACTGTGCTATCTTTGCCATACCTGCGTTTCCGGGAAGGGCAAAAATTTTCTTAACACGGGGGCTTTGCGCTATTTTCCAGCAGATTGCGTGTTCGCGCGCGCCGGAGCCTATTACAAGAACTTTCATACTAGCCTGACTTCGCCTTTTCCTTTTGCTACTTCACCTATAACCCAGGTTCTGATATTGAATTTATTAAGAAGCATCTGCGCTTTTCTAACATCGGACGGTGAAAGTACCGCTGCCATACCGATACCCATATTAAATACCTTATACATTTCTTCGTCTTTTATACCGGCCTTTTTCTGTATTGTTCTGAATATCCACGGAATACGCCAGGATCTTTTATTTATCAATATAGCTACATTTTTTGGCAATATGCGCGGCAGCTTATCTCTGAATGCCCCTCCGGTTATATGGGCAAGGCCTTTTATATCGGTTATCTTTGCCATCTCAAGCAGCGGTTTTGTATAAAGTGTGGTGGGCTTTAAAAGCTCAGCTCTTAATTTTTTTTGCTCTTTAATAGAAAAAACCCTTCTGACAAGCGAAAATCCATTTGAATGAAGCCCGCTTGATTCAAGGCCCAGGACAACATCGCCTTTTTTTATATTTTTGCCGTCTATAATGTTCCTTTTTTCTGCGATACCTACACAAAAACCTGCCAAATCATAATGCCCCGGCGCATACATACCCGGCATCTCCGCAGTTTCTCCGCCTATTAAGGCGTAGCCGGATTTTCTACAGGCAAGCGCTATGCCGCTTATTACATCTTTTAAAACAGCGGGATTTATTTTTCCTGTGGCCACATAATCAAGAAAAAACAGAGGCTCTGCCCCTGTTGTCGCGACATCGTTTGCGCTCATGGCTACTAAATCAGCGCCGACTGTGTCATGTTTGTTGCAGGCCTGGGCAATAAGAAGTTTCGTGCCTACCCCATCGGTGGATGAAACCAGCACGGGATGCTTGAATTTCATCGAAGCAATACTGTAAAGCCCTCCGAAAGAACCTATATCGGAAATAGCGTTTTTTGTCTTGGTTTTTTGCACCGATGTTTTTATCGATTCAACCAGCTTGTTGGCTTTATCGATATCAACGCCGGATGATTTATAAGTAATCTTTTTCATAATCCTATGCGCTTAAAAACTTTGTCTATGTTTCTTAAGTAATACCTGAGATCGAAACACGCTGTTATCTGGTTGGGTTTTAATATGGCGGTAACGTCTTTATCTTTAAGCAGGTTTTCCTTGAAATCAACGTTTTTCTCACCCTGCGCCTTCATAGCATTACGCTGTATAAGCCTGTACGCCTTATCCCTTGAGGTCCCTTTATCAACCATCTCAAGCAGTAACTTCTGAGAAAATATAAGGCCGCCCGTCTTATTTAAATTTTCAAGCATCCTGTGCGGATAAATTATGAGGTGCCTGACGATATCGGTCATTTTGTTAAGCATGTAATCTATCAATATGGTCGAATCCGGCATGGTAATTCTTTCTACGGATGAATGAGAAATATCCCGTTCGTGCCAAAGCGCGACATTTTCCATAGCAGCGTGCGCGTTTGCCCTTAATATCCTCGCAAGTCCTGTGATTCTTTCGCAGGTAATTGGATTGCGCTTGTGCGGCATTGCCGATGAACCTTTTTGCGTCGGAGAAAAATATTCTTCCACTTCGCGGATCTCGGTGCGCTGAAGCCCTCTTATCTCTATGGCCAATTTTTCCAGCGTAGCGCCTATAAGCGCTATCGTGGCCATATATTGCGCGTGACGGTCCCTCTGTATAACCTGGCTTGAAACAGGGGCTTCTTTTAAGCCTAATTTTTTACAGGCGAATTCCTCAACTACAGGCTCGATATTGGAAAAAGTGCCTACTGCCCCGGATATCTTGCCTACGCTTACAGCGTCTTTTGCCGCGAGCATTCTTTGTATGTTGCGTTTTGTTTCTTCGTAAAAAATAGCTATTTTTAATCCAAATGTCATCGGCTCGGCGTGTACTCCGTGTGTGCGGCCTATCATGGGAGTATGTTTATAAAGCCTGGCTTTTTCTGCCAGCACATTCTTAAATGCCTCCAGGTCTTTTAATATTATATCTGCCGCTTCCCTCATCTGAAGCGCCAGCGCAGTATCCGTAACATCATTGGAGGTAAGGCCCATATGTATGTACCTTCCGTCAGGCCCTATACTTTCCTGCACGGTTGAAACAAACGCCGCTACGTCATGGTTCGTTTCTTTTTCAAGATGCTTTATTCTCTCAATGTTGAATTTTGCCTTTTTTCTGATGTTGCCTAAGGCCTTTTTAGGTATCTTGCCTTCTTTAGACATGGCTTCACATGCCGCAATTTCTACATCCAGCATCTTCTGGAATTTAAATTTATCGTCCCATATACTGGACATTTCAGGACGGCTGTAGCGTAGTATCATAGTGTTGTCCCTCCCTTAAAAAGACGGGTTCTATCTGTTGTATAGATAAGACTTAAAATAACATTTAATAAGAAAAAAGTCAAGCCTGCTTTGAACCGGGTTTGGTTATCGATAGGCCTGACTTGCATAGGGGGCATTGTTTGTCAGTATATGTTTTTATATCCGCTTTGGCAAGGCTGTATAACATGATATCTTTAAACAGGTTTTCCTTGCCGGAACGGTCGATAATACAGGCCACGCCGGCTACATTTGCGCCGTTTGCTTTCACAATATCTATAACTTCCCGCGTAGACGAACCTGTAGTTACAACATCTTCACAGACTAAAACGTTTGCGCCTTTTTCTATTTTGAAATTTCTTCTGAGCTGCATTTTGCCGTCTTTTCTCTCTGTAAAAAGCGAGCGTACGCCTAACGCCCTTGCCAACTCATACGATACCAAAACTCCCCCCAGCGCCGGGGCTATTACAATATCGATTTTTTTGTTTAAAAATTTTTTCGCTAATTCCCGGCATAGCCTCTCTGCGTGTTCGGGGTGCTGCAAAAGAAGCGCGCACTGAAGATACTCTCCGCTGTGCAGGCCGCTTGAAAGCACAAAATGGCCCTCCAGCAATGCGCCTGTTTCTTTGAATAATTTTAACACATCCATTGTCTTATAATTTCCTCTGCTGCTTTTTTTGGGTCAACGGCCGCTGTTACGGGCCTTCCCACCACAATATAATCAGCGCCGTTTTCTATGGCCTCTTTTGGCGCAGCTGTCCTTTTCTGGTCAAATTTCTTATCCGTCCCGGATCTAATGCCCGGCGTTACTATGATAAAATCTCTGCCGCAGGATTTCCTTACTTCTTTTACTTCCGCCGGAGAGCACACAACGCCGTCAGCGCCGTTTTGCTGCGCCAGTTTCGCAAGATACACAACTTGCTTTGCCGGCGAACGCGTAATACCCAATTGTTTAAGCGCTTTTTTGTCTATGCTGGTTAAAACTGTGACTGCCAAAAGCGCTGGCCTTGTTTTTTGCGGCAATAATTTCATTGCTGCTGCAGCTGACTTTATCATTTCTGCGCCGCCTGATGCGTGTATATTGAGCATGAACGGGTTTAACCCGGCTGCTGCCTCTATTGCCTTTGAAACGGTGTTCGGTATGTCGTGAAATTTTAAATCTAAAAATACGCGCGCGCCTTTTTTGTTTATTGCCCTGACCGCATCAGGGCCTTTTGCGCAAAAAAGTTGGCTTCCAATTTTATACAGTTTTACGAGCGGATATAGTTTATCTACAAGCGCTTCCGCTTCATTTAAAGTGGCTGTATCTAATGCGACTATAAGCCTGTCTTTCATTTTTTGATTAATGCTTTTCCTATTATATCTTTTACGCCCGATAAATTCTTCTGTTTTAAATAATTTTCTATTCCTTTCAGCACCAACAAGGAGACTTTTGGATTCACAAAATTTGCCGTCCCTATCTGGACAGCGCTTGAACCGCACAATAAAAACTCTATGGCATCGGATGCCGTCATTATACCGCCTATGCCTACGACAGGTATCGATACTGCCTCTTTTGTTTCCCACACAATTCTTAGGGCTATCGGCTTTATGGCAGGCCCGCTTAAGCCCCCTGTTATATTGGCAAGGCGGGGCTTTTGTGTGTTTATATCGACGGCAATACCCCTTATCGTATTTATAACCGAAATAGCATCCGAGCCGGCTTTTTCGACAGCGCGGGCGATTTCACAGACATCGGTTACTTCCGGAGATAATTTTGTTATGATGGTTTTTTTTGTGCTCTTTCTGACTGCCTTTACAACCGAAGCGGCTGTTGTTTTATCCTGCGCGAATAGCCTGCAGTCTTTTTTGACATTCGGGCATGAAATATTTATTTCCAAGGCGGATACGCCCGGTGTATCCAGTTTTTCTGCCAGATAAGCGTATTCGTTGACAGTCTCGCCGGCAATGCTTACTATTACGGATGTTCCTGTGCTCCTAAGGAAGGGGAGCCTGTTTTTAATAAAAGAATCTATGCCTTCATTCTGAAGGCCTATGGCATTAAGAAGCCCGGCGGTTGTCTCCCATAATCTGGGCGGCGGGTTTCCCTGCCGCGGCTTCACAGTGATGGATTTTGTTATAATCGCGCCTATTTGTTTTAAGTCTGTTATATTTTTAAATTCTTCCGCATAACCGAAAGTGCCGGATGCAACCATTATGGGGTTAGCGAGCTTCATTTTTCCTATTTTAACCGACATATCCATTAAAATATTATCTCCCCCAATTCGAACACCGGCCCGTCCTTGCACACTCTTTTATACCCGCTTACCGTATTAACAACGCATCCCATGCAGGCCCCGAGGCCGCAGCCCATTCTTTCCTCAAGGGATGCCTGCGCTTCAAGATTATAGCGCCTGCATATCTTTGCTACCTGCTCAAGCATAGCCTTACAGCCGCAGGTGTAAAGTGTCGCACCGGGCTGATAATTGGCGATTGTCAGCTCCGATGTGTTTTTCGCTCCAAGTTTAATACCGGTCTCTCTCAAGTCAAATCTTTTTATTGTATCGGCCAGCACATCGGTTACCAGGCCTTTCACGCCCCTGGATCCGTCCTCGGTGGCCACTAACACAGTTGCCTTTAAATCTCTGAATTCTTTCTCGCAGACAATGTAATCCGCTGTTTTTGCGCCAAGGATAACGGCTATGTTCTTTTTTCTGAATTTTGCCAGCTCGTCGCACAGGCCTAAAAGCGGAGCAACGCCCATGCCGCCGGCAACTATAATGAAATTCCTCTGCCGTTTTGCTATTTTAAAACCGTTTCCGAGCGGGCCTATCACATCCAGATAGGTGTCTTTTGAACGACGGGACATAAGCTGAGTACCTTTCCCGACGACCTTATATAATATTTCGATTATGTCTGTAGAATTACCTATGCGGTGGATACTTAAGGGCCGCCTGAGCAGCGGATCATAATCGCTTCCTGCGCGGATATGAAAAAACTGCCCCGGCTTGACGCTGCCTCTAAAATCTTTAAGCCTTAAGACCATCTTGAAATGATCCGGGGCTATCATCTGATTAATCAATATCTCGGCTTTTGTGTGAACCATATATTTAACCCTTTCGGCTTACACTCAGAGTTAATAGTGAGATAAGCCGAACCATTAAAAAAGCTCTATTTGCTTTTCTTTTTTATCAGCTAGTTCCTGTTCTGTAAATATTTTTACTGTTCCGTATACGCCGTCATAACCAGGCGTTATGCGAAGTTTGTGGTTTCGTACTTTAATAATACCGCTGGCGGTGTTTTCTGATAAGGCATTTATTATATCAGTTTCTCCTGCTTCAAGCAACAGATTAAATTCACTGCCGAAATGAGATACCGCCTGCCTATATTCCTCCTGCACCGCCTTGGACGCAACGCCTTTCTGCTGAGCTTCGGTGATTATTTCCACCAAAGGGACAAAGCTTTTATAAGCGACTGCGTTTTCAGGCACAAACCCTTCTTTTCTATCCGCCAGCTCATCAACTCTGTTCATAACCCCTACGGTTAAAAACTTACCGCACTTAGGGCATTTATTATTGTGCTGTTTTGTTTCCTTGGGCGAGAATCTTATACCGCAGTCGCGATGCCCGTCAAAATGGTATTTGCCTTCTTCGGGAAAAAATTCTACCGTGAATAGAAATTTTCTTTTATCTTTTTTCTTCAGGGTATTTATCAGCTCTTTATAGCTTAATTCACAATCAAATACGTTTGCCTCCCTGCCCAGTTTTTGCGGCGAGTGGGCATCAGAATTGGATATAAGCGCATATTTGTCGAGTTTGCTTAGCCGCCAGTTCATTGCGGGGTCAGAGCTTAATCCTGTTTCTACGGCATATATATTTTTTGCCTCTTCTTCGAAACATTCTTCCATGGAATTGAATCCTGAATTCGAGCCGAATACCGAAAACCACGGCGTCCATACATGCGCCGGAACAAGAAGACAATCCTTTGACGCATCCAGGCAGATTTTTACCGTATCTTTTACATCAAATCCGAAAATAGGCCTGCCGTCGGAGACGACATTCCCTCTTTCCGCCAGTTTTTTATTTATTTTCTCGGCTGTTTTAAGATCCGGGGCAATTATGATTAAATGTATGCGCCTCCCTTTGCCGTTTTTAGAATACATGTGGCTTACTTCGGCGGTAAGAAGAAAGTTTACGCCGTTATATTGATAAAGGCCTGAGGGCGTTTGTTTTAATTTTGATTTAAGTTCCTCGAACCACAAGGGGTGAGTAAAATCTCCGGTGCCTATCAGGTCAATGCCTTTTAATTTTGCCCATTGCGAGATATGGTCTATGTCCATGTCTTTGCTTGTGGCACGGCTGTATTTCGAGTGGATGTGCAGGTCTGCTATAAACTTCATTTGGGTATATAAAATTATACTATCTGCCGGAGGGCTTTGGTTATTTTGCTTTTTGTTTTATATCCGATAAACAATTTTACCGTTACATATTGTAATTACCGCGCAGCCTTTAAATGCCCTTCCTATAAAGGGTGAATTTTTCGATTTCGAGGCTATTTGCTCTTTTGCAAAAACCCATTTTTTGTCAGGGTTTATTACTACAATGTCTGCGGCGGCGCCCTGCGACAAGCTGCCTTTCTGCGTTAGGCCTAAAATATTTGACGGGTTAAAAGACATTTTTTTGATTACTTCATCGTATGATAATATCTTTTTATCTATAAGCTCTGCTATCGAAAGCGCGAGCGCTGTCTCAAGGCCTATTATCCCGGATGGCGCCGCATCGAATTCAACATCTTTATCCGCTTCTGTGTGCGGCGCGTGGTCCGTCGCTATTACATCTATTGTGCCGTCTTTTAATCCTTCGATTATCGCCGATACATCTTCTTTTGTCCTCAGGGGCGGGTTGACTTTGGTGTTTGTGTCAAAAGTTTTTACTGCTTCGTCGGTAAGCGTAAAATAATGCGGGCAGGTCTCACATGTTATATCAATGCCTATTTTTTTTGCCTGCTTTATTATTGCGACCGATTCTTTCGTTGATACGTGGGCTATGTGAAGCCGCGCGCCCGTTAATTGCGCAAGTTCAATGTCTCTCTGCACAAATGAAAACTCCGATATGGAGGGCATGCCTTTTAATCCCAGCACTGTGGATATAAGCCCTTCGTTCATAACGCCTTTTTGAGACAGGTCCAGGTCTTCGCAATGCGATATTACAAGCACGTTAAACATCTTTGAATACTCGAGCGCCTTTCGCATAAGCTGCGCATTTTTCACCGAACATCCGTCATCGGAAACAGCAACCACGCCGGCATCCTTCATATCTGCTATCTCGGCGAGATCCTCGCCTTTACGCTCTCTGGTAATGGCGCCTATGGGGAATATATTCGCTATCCCTGCTTTTCCTGCTTCGGATATAATATATTCGACTATGCCGCGGTTATCGCAGGCCGGGTTTGTGTTGGGCATCGCAGTTATACTGCTAAAGCCTCCTTTTGCCGCGGCAACTTGAGCGCTGTGGAAATCCTCGGCATCTTCCCTGCCGGGCTGCCTTACGTGCGTATGCATATCGATTAACCCCGGCGCCACTATCATGCCTTTTGCGTCTATTTTTTCTGCCGCGTCAGCATTAATGGATTTTGCGATTTTTAATATCTTTCCGTTTTCTACCAAAACATCAGATACTGCGTCGAATTTATTTTTGGGGTCTATTACCCTGCCGCTTTTTATCAGTATGCTCATTTCTTTTTACCTAATAACAAAAACAGGACTGCCATACGCACCGCAATACCGTTAGTCACCTGCTCCAATATAACGGAATATTTGCCGTCGGCAACTTCCGGAGTAAGTTCAATGCCCCTGTTTATGGGCCCGGGGTGCATTATAAGAACGTCCTTTTTTGCCTCTTTTAATTTTTCCAGGTCCACGCCGAATTTCATGGTATATTCTCTTATGGACGGGAAGAATTTATCTTTTTGCCTTTCCATTTGTATGCGCAGTACATTCAGCACATCAGCGCCTTTTATCGCTTCTTTTAAATTTGTTGTTACCTTAATTCCCAATTTTTCTATCCCCGGCGGCATAAGCGTTGCCGGCGCGCATACCGTAACATTTGCCCCGAGTTTAGTAAGGGCCCATATATTTGAACGCGCTACTCTTGAGTGCATAATGTCGCCTATCAGAGACACGTTAAGCCCTTTTATCTTCGATTTTTTTTCTCTTATCGTAAATATATCCAAAAGCGCCTGCGTCGGGTGTTCATGCGATCCGTCTCCGGCGTTTATTATGCTTGGGGAAAGCGCCTTTGCCAGCATGTGAGGCGCGCCCGATGAGGAATGCCTTATAACAAGGGCGTCTACTTTCATTGCCTCTATATTCTTTACCGTATCTTTTAAGCTTTCTCCTTTTTGCAGGCTTGATGCGCTTGCCGTAATTGAAAGGGTGTCTGCGGAAAGCCTTTTTGCCGCGAGCTCAAAAGATGTCCTTGTGCGCGTGCTGGGCTCGACAAAAAACATTACAACGGTCTTGCCCCTTAGCGCGGGAACCTTTTTAACCGTTCTTTCGGATATCTCTTTTAAAGAGGCTGCGGTATCCAATATAAGCGTTATTTCTTCTGCGCTAAGATCCTCTAACCCCAATAAATCTTTTCTTGTCCAGATCATGTTTTTAAAATTTCTCCGCTAATATAACTTCATCTATGCCGTCTGTTTCTTCGACTTTTACCTCTATCACCTCTTTGTCCGAAGTCGGTATGTTTTTGCCTACGTAATCAGGCCTTATAGGAAGCTCCCTGTGGCCCCTGTCTATCAGCACCGCAAGCTGTATGGACTTGGGCCTGCCGAAATCTATTATCGCATCCAGGGCGCAGCGTATGGTGCGGCCTGTGTAAAGCACGTCATCGACCAGCACTATGTGCTTGGCGGTTACATCGAAATTTATTATGGTCTCATGCACTGTCGGCTGCTGCCCCAGGGCGGTCAAATCGTCTCTATAAAGATTTATATCCAGCGCGCCAAGATCCGGTTTTTCGGAATATTTTTTTTCTATAATCGCAGCTATTCTTCTGGCGAGGTATTCGCCTCTGTTTCGTATGCCGACTATTGCCAGGTCTTTTATATTTTTATTATGCTCCACTATTTCGCAGGCAATTCTTATGATCGCTCTTTCAATGGCTTCTTTATCCAGAATTTTTGATTTTTCCTTAAGGGTCATAACAGCTCCTGCTCATAAAAAATCCCGCATAAGGCATACATTTTGCCCTTTGCGGGTTGACTTATAGTTTTTATTATTTTCATTGTTTTCCTTTTCCAGCCTCACTGTGCCGGTTTAAAAGGTTTATGCTGTAAAATGTCTTATAAGTATACCACATAATACAATTTTGTCAAGATAAAATCCTGCTGAGTGTCAACCAGATTTTAAAATGTCCTGTTTTTAACGATTTAGAATTGTCCTGTTTTGGCTTTAAAGTTTTTACGCGCATTTTTTTAT
>JAFGKX010000012.1 GCA_016928375.1 Candidatus Omnitrophota bacterium
CCTCCTTTTAAAATGAGGTATTATAGCATGCCTACAATAGGACATTCTTATTTTGGTATAATAGGACATTATCATTTTGGGATCACAATAATAAAACCGGGTTAACTCCCCTGTTTTCCAAAGCTAAGATTTAGCAATAAAGGCCCAGCAGTGACTTGAGCAGGGCGTGATTGAGACGAGCGAACCCCGCCGCAGGCGGGGTGAGCGTCCCTGCAAAAGTCGCTGCTGGGCCTTTATTACTTTTCGAATGAAATCGTGAGCCTGAGGGTAAGGTGGCCTTCTTTTATGTCTCCGCTAAACGGGGGAAACGGGGATGCGGCATAAACGCTGTCTAGCGCGCATCTATGAAGCGCGGGATCGCTTGTTGACGTATCTTTTATAAGGGACACGCTCCTTAAATCGCCTGTATTCAATATTGTAAACACCAGATTAACTGCGCCGGTTTTAAACATATAGGGCTTGTTTTCATTTGCCGCATCTTTAATTTTCGCCCAAACAAGCCCGCGGTACTTCATATACGAGGGTTCATTCGTCAGGTCTTTTGAATTATAAGATACAAGCATTTTTTCCGATACTATCGGTTTAACAGACAACGCAACAGGCTTATTGAATAGCAGTTTTTTTGTCTTAAGCGCCGGAGCCTTCTGCGGCACGGCCTTCTGCGGTTTCCCAACCCATGGCGCGGGTGCGGGTGTGTGCGTTTTTATAACATCTTTATCTGAGGCTGTTATATTATCCGGAAGCCTCGCGGCTTTTTTATAATCAGTGGGCCTAAAATAAGTAACCTCTATTTTTTTCTGCCCGGAAATTTTAGGAAAAATCCAGCGCGGGCTTAAGTTTGCGGCTATAAAAACGCCGTGAAGCAGAAATGAAATAATCAGACAATTTCTAAGTATTTTATCGATAACCATCGTTTATATTATATTGCCTTAATTTATAAATGTCAATATTCATACCTTCGCGTATTGCTGTATATCGAGAAACCAGTGCTCCCAATGGCCCTTTTTTAAAACAGGCCTGCTTTTTATAATCTTTATGCTGTTTCTGAATATTGGCCCGCCGGTAACAAATGTATGGAATTCGCCGTTTTCACCGCAGGCGCATATATTTCTTTTTTTAAGATACTTTAACAAATTAGCGTCCACCGGCCTTCCGATAAAATCTTTATCGAATAAATCTGACCTGCAGCTCACAACCACAGCCTTAAACCCTGAAAATATGAAATCTTCCAGGACTTTATCCGGCGCAATTCCCTATAAAGGTTCTATTGGATTTATTTTTAACTCCCTGCATACCCTGTCAACCCATTTCCTGTGTTCGCTCAGGTAAATATCGCCGAATATCATGTCAGTAGCGCCTTTTTTTATAAGCGCGGACACTGCGTTTTTAAATTCGCGCTCGTAAGTTTTCATATCAGGGCTTACTGCTCTTTGCATAATTTGTATGCCTATCGATTCTGCCTGCAGCTTCAAGAGATTCGCTTCAATGCCATGAAAACAGCATCGCCTATACCTTCTAGATATAAAATTCAGAAGATATTTAACGTGATAACCCTGCTGCATCGCTTTATAGCAGGCAAAGCATGAGTCTTTTCCCCCGCTCCACGAAGATATAATCATATTAAAAACGCACCCTCATCCCGGATGTAATGGTAAAGCCTGGCATAGGGTATCCTTTTGATTTTTCGTAGGTCCGGTTGAACATGTTATCTATGTTTACAAAATAACGCGTATACTCGCCAACGTCATAATATAAGTCGGTGCCAAACACCCAATAAGGCTTAATCGATATATCATTAGCGGTATCGCTATAGTCCTTGCTCATATACTCAGTGCGAAACCTTCCGATAATACCCCACGGATGCTTATAAGATAACGACATGTCGAATTTATGCCGCGGCCTGTAGGTCAAATATTTTTTAGTATCCTTATCTTTTGCCCTTGTAAACGTATAATTAAAAACACCCTTTATGTCCTTTACCAAAACAGCTTCTCCTTCTAGTTCAATGCCTTCTATGCGCGCCTTGTTTACATTAAACGGCTTCCAATAATAATCGGAAGTGTCCATGCTCCAGTTTATCAGGTCTTTCATTTCGGTCCTAAACAATGTAACGCCCATCTTTGTGTCGAACGGGAATTTGTCGAATATGTTAAAGCTCATTATATTGTCCGCGCCGATTTCATACGTTTTTCCTTTTTCGGGCCTGATAGCGCTGTTGCCTTGTGCCCCGCGGCCGTACATAGGCCATATCCAGCTTTCAGGAATCCATTCTTCCGTAGGCCAGTAAATATCATTAAAGGTCGGCGCGCGGTATGATTTAGCTGCCAGCGCGCGGATTTTACACGGCCCGAGTTTAAGGGCGCCGTTTATGCTGGGCGAAATCTCTGTTCCAAAAGTGGAATAATCATCAATCCTTGCGCCGCCTGATACATCAAGCATATCGAAAAATCTTAAATCAGCCAATCCGTATAAAGACCTCACGTCATACGAATGCTTGCCTGATTGCGAACTGTTTAAAAGATGCTTCTTTACTTCCGCTCCTGCCATTAAAGTGTACTCTTCCAGAAGACAATAGGAGGCCTGTAAATTTACGGCCCTGTTTTTTATCTGATGCGTACTTTTCTCTAACGGAGCGTATATGGTCTCGGTAAATTCTATCCTGTCTAAATCGGCGTAACTTTGCAATTTAATGCGCAGCTTATCGTCAAAATTGGAGTCCCATATCGCGTTTACATAATTCTGCCTCTGGTTCTGCTTGTCGTTGCCGTCAAAGTAATCTATCGGCCCGGGTGTGCCCGACTCGCTTTCATGCAGCCTGCCGGACAAAGTCAGAGTATTGTTACTTAATATATCAAAGCCTACTCTTGCGTTTAATGTATCTGATTTATATTTTGAATTATCGCGGCATCCCTCGCTACCTTTTTCTGAAGCAGATATAAAATAATCAAACCATTTTATCTTGGCGCTGTTGGTTAATTCAAATGCCTGCGTTCTGTATGTTCCAAATCGCCCGCTGATAGTAGTCTGCGGAGTTTCGGTTTTGCCTCTTTTTGTTAAAATATTTACCGTGCCTCCTACAGCCCCGGAGCTGTATAAATTCGAGGACGGGCCTCTGACAACCTCTATACTGTCTATATTTTCCGTACCGTATTCCGATAAATTTACTCCTCCGTCGCGCGGGCTGTTCAATGGTATATTGTCCATAAGCACAAGAGTCTGGCTTGAACTAGCCCCCCTGAAACGCACAGATGACACCTGGCCTAAACCGCCGTTTTCCATTACTATCGCCGAAGGCAGGTCTTCAAGCAGGTTTTCCACACTGATACAATTTTTATCCTCTATTTCTTCCTGCGTTATAAGATTCGTTGCCCTTGAAACCTGTCCATATTCCTGGTACAGCCTTGAAGGAGTAATAACAATGTTGCCCAGATTAAACACATCTTCTTTTTTTTGCTCTTTTTGCTGAGCTAAACCTGAGCTGCTCAAAAAACAGAATAATAACACCAGCGCTACTTTCTTCATTAAACCTCCTAAAATAAAAATCCCCGGCATTCCGATTTACATCGAAATATCGGGGTTGCACCCTGATTTACTTCACCCTATATATCCGCCCATTCCACGAGGCTGTCTACTGTCTACGGCCTATCGGCCATTGACTATCGACTAAATACACAGGCAGGTCTTCTGACTCAAGGATCACCCTACTTCCTGCGCCTTCCCGCCTCCATGAAAAGAAGCAGTGGCTTAATGCAGGTTTCGTCACCTTTTACAGCGGCGGGACCGTGTCCGAATCCAACGGACTTCCCTATTAAGGCCCCGAATAAGTTCTATCGGAGCCACCTGTATAACTAATTTTTCAAACAGATATAATTATATTCATCGCAAAAACATTGTCAATGATTATTTTTTTATGTTCAAACAAGCCCTTCCCGCATTTGCGATAAAGCGCCGTCTACTTCATCCATAAGATTTTTCGCGGAAACGCAGTCAACACCCGTTGTAATAATAAAATTGCGTAAAACACCGTCATCCGTTGCAACGGTTAAGCCCTGCGATTTATTGTTATACGCCAGGTATTCTATAACAGAATCGGCTGTCTCGGATGTTTTGGAAAAAATAATTTCAGGATTACCTTTTTCCACTTCTCTCTCTTCGCCTTTTCCGTCATACACAATCGTAACTTTCGTTTTTTTGTAATCGCAGTATTTCTGCATAATGGTATTTAATTTTTCCCGCGCGAATCCTATGCTTTTGTGCTTTGCGCCTATCAGCCCGGGCCATTTATTTATTATGTTATAGCCGTCTATAATAAGCCAGGAATCAGCGCCCCATAAATACATTATGTATAAATCCTTTTCCGAACAAAGTTATAGGCGTTACTATCAAAGCTGCCATCAAAACACCCGTTATTACCGCCAGAAGCGCATACCTAAACCTTATCTTGAATAACGACGCGGCAAAACAACCTGTCCACATGCCTGTCATAGGCAGCGGTATGCCAACGAATATCGCCAGGCCTAACGCCTCGTATTTTTCTATGACCGATGCCTTTTTCATTGTTCTGCGGTTGAGCCAGTCAAAAAATTTTACGAACGCGGGAAACTTTCTTAAATAATTCGAAACCGGCTCAAATAAAAATAACAACGGTATTGCCGGAATCATATTGCCTATTATAGCAAAAAATAAAACTTTTTTAAGCGGCAATCCTGAAGCTATGCCGAAGGGGATAGCGCCTCTTAGTTCAGATATAGGCATAGCGCCTAAAATCATTACTATTATTTCTTTGGGCGAACTTGTCAAAAAAAGATTTATTATGCGCTCGATCATCCCTACCCTGCCTTTGTTATCTTTTAAAAATTGCCCCTATGGTAAATTTTATAAATCTTAAAGCATCCATAAAAGGGTTTATGTGGCTTTTTTCCCCGGCATATATGGTTGTTATAGGCACAGATATTATCCTGAAATTTGCTTTGGCCGCCTTAACCAACAACTCTGTTTCTATTTCGAATTTACGCGTTTTTATGTTTATGTTTTCCAGCGCTGTTTTTTTGATTAATTTAAATCCGCATTGCGTATCAGGTATATATTGCCCGCATAAAGAGGATACTATCTGCGACATTAATTGGTTGGTGTAAAGCCTCGTCGCCGGCATGCCTTCGGGGTTGGACAGGCGGTTGCCTATAATAATACCTGCGTCTTCGTGTTTGTCTGCCTCACTTATAAACAACGGTATTTCTTCCGGGCTATGCTGGCCATCGGCATCCATCGCTATCATATAATCGTATCCGTGTAAAATCGCGAAATCAAGGCCGTCTTTTAAAGCAGCGCCTTTGCCTTGTTTTTTCGCATGCCTTATGACAGATACACCGCTTTCTTCTGCCAAGCGGTATGTATCGTCGGTTGAGCCGTCATCAACCACTACAACATTTATTTTATGGCGCAATACGCCTTTTATTACGCCGGCAATATTTTTTCCTTCATTATACGAAGGCAATATCGCGCATATTTTCTTCATAGCTTCCAGCCTATTTTTTTCCAGAACCTGCGGAAAACATACCATTGTTCCGGATGTTCTCGGACAACGCCTTCTATCACCTTTGTGCATTTTATGGTTAAAAACATTATATCTGCGTCCCTGTCTCCTGTCGGGATATATTCTATTGCCGGGGAAAATTTAAATGTCAATGTGTCATCGCTGCCGCGTATCATAAATGTAGGCACTATAGGCGCTGTGAAACGCAGGCTTAAGGCTGCCGGGCCTTTCGGCATTATGGTATTTTTATTAAAAAACGGCACTTGCACGCCGTTATCGAAATAATCCCTGTCGCCTACGAGAGCGAGTAATTCATTCTGCGCAAGGCAGACAAAGCACTTCCTTAAAGCGCTGCCAAACGATATAACCTTTACGCCGAGCATCTGTCTTCGCTGTGCAAAAAATTTATCGATCTTTTTATGTTTGTGCCCCAAGGCCACTACGTTTAAATTGTATCCCAGCTTTGCCAGCACCACTGCTCCCATTTCCCAGTTTCCGATATGCGCGGAAATCAGAATAACGCCTTTTTTATTCAATATCGCTTTATCAAGATGCTCTAATCCTTCGATTCTGATGTTTTCTTTGATATATTTTTCATCGATTATCGGATACCTAAAAAAATCCACCAGGTATTTGCAGAAATTAATAAAGACTTCGCGCGATATCCTTGTTATCTCTTTCTTTGGCGCATCCGGCAGTATCTGCCTAAGGTTGTCACGCAGCGCGAGGCTGTCCGCTAAAGATAAAAAAGAATACAGCCTGCCTATAAAATCGGCTATTTTATAGGCTGTTTTTAATTTTAAGCGCAACGCCAGAAATATGCCTATCTGATAAATAAAGAATATCATAGTTAAAGCCCTAATACCATATTCGCTACATCCATGCTTGAGTTAGGCTTGCTTATTTTATTGGCGGCCTGCGACATGGCACGCAGTTTCAGGGGCGTATATAACAGGCTTTCCAGCAGGACAGACAGCTCATGCTGATTATCGGCTTTGACAGCTGCGCCGGATTCAATAAGAAATTTCGAATTCTTCGCCTCCTGCCCCGGTATAGGGTTGATTATTATAATAGGTAAAGATTTGGCAAGCGCCTCAGAGGCGGTTATGCCTCCGGGCTTGGTTACAATAACATCCGCGGCCTGCATAAGCTCATCTATAGCATCCGAATACTCTAAAATAATAAATCTTTTTTTATAGCCTGCGGTTTTTTTAATCAGGTATTTATACAGTTTAACGTTTGTGCCTGCTACAATAACAACCTGGGCATCTATGGGTATTTTCTCCAGGACATGCGCTATTGCCTTTATGGGGCCTAAGCCCTGGCCTCCGCCCATAACAAGAATAACGGGTTTATTCTTATCCAGATTAAATTTTTCGCGTATAATATCGCGCGATTTTACCTGGCTGAATTTAGGGTCTATGGGGATACCCAGTATTTTTATCTTATTTTCCGGTATACCGTCATTAACCAGGCGCTGTTTCGCCGTCTCAGAGGCAACTACATACCTGTCCACGGAATCATATACCCAGTAGGAATGCGGATAAAAATCCGTCAATACTCCGACTAACGCCGCGTTGACATTGAAAGATTTTTTTATTTCTGCTGTTATGCCGCATGGAAATGCCTGGGTTGCGCAGATTACATCCGGTTTAAAATCATTCACCAGGGACAGCATCTTTTTGCTGTTGTATTTATGCATTGCAGCCTTCAGATTCTGCGTATTCTTCACAACCTTTGGATTATCGTACAGGTATTCCCATACTTCGGGTGTACGCCTTATAATCCCCATGTACGTTTTGTTTATTATTTTTTCCAGGATGGGATTGGTGTAATTGAAGGAATTGATGCTCATCGTCTCTGTATCCGGGCTCAATGTTTTAATAGCCTTTTCCACTGCAAGGCTCGCCTTGTGATGCCCGGAAGAGATAGTTATATAAAGCAACAAAATTTTTTTTGCCATAATCGTAAATTTAAAAGGGGAAGTTTCTTGCGCATTACGTTGTCAACGGAAACTTCCCCTTTTTTAGCTTTGGCATTTTCGTATAGGCTAATATTCGGTGGTCAAGAGCTTCTTTATCCTGTCGATTCCCTTTTTTATTTTCTCCTCGTTTTCAACCAACGCAAATCTTACGTAGCCCTCTCCATATTCGCCGAAACCGGTTCCTGGGGAACAAACCACACCTGACTCTTTAACCAGAAGCGCAGTAAACTCCATTGATGTAAGCGCGTTAAATTTAGGCGGTATGCGTGTCCACGCATAAAATGTAGCTTTTGGTTTAGAAATGGGCCAGCCTATACTGTTTAGGCCGTCTACCAGGACATTGCGCCTTGATTTATATACTTCCAGCAATTCTTTTATGCAGTCCTGCGGCCCGGTAAGCGCTTTGGCGGCGGCAAGCTGTATGGCCCTGAATATACCAAAATCTATATAACTTTTTGCTTTTGCCAAAGAAGCCAGCACTGCGGAATTTCCAACGACAAAACCTATTCTCCAGCCAGCCATGTTGTATGATTTCGAAAGTGTATGAAACTCGACAAGGTTTAAATCTTTAGCACCCGGCACTTCCAGGATACTGGGGGCTTTGTAACCGTCAAATACGATATCTGAATAAGTCAAATCATGCGCAATGATCAGCTCCTTGTTCTTGCCCCAATCTACGACTTTTTTAAAAAATGATATATCAGCCACCGATGTTGTGGGGTTATGCGGATAACTTAAAAAAAGAAGCTTTGCTCTGCTTGTAACTTCTTTGTTTAGATTCCACAAGTCAGGCTTAAAATCATGTTCAGCAGTCATAGGAATATTATAGAGTATCCCGCCTGCCATAATAACGCCGTTAAAATGAACCGGATATGCGGGATTAGGCACAAGTGCTATATCATCATGATTTAAAAAAGCCAGTGAAAGATGCGCAATGCCTTCCTTTGAGCCTATCAAAGGCAGCACCTCTGTTTCAGGATTCAAATCAACATTAAATCTTCCCTTATACCATGAGGCGATAGCTTCTTTAAGTATGCACTCAGGCTCACCATCAGACCTTGAATAACGCTGATTTTCTGTAATTCTGGCTTGTTTGCACAACTCTTCTACAACGTGCTTAGGTGTAGGCTGATCAGGGCTTCCCATGCCCAGGTCTACTATTTCAAGGCCCCTTGCCCTTGCCTCTTCCTTAAGATTATCAAGAATAGTAAAAAGGTATAACGGGAGCCTTCTCATCCTGTTAGCTTCATGTACGGACACGTTATTTCTCCTCTTCTATTATTGCGATTACATCACCGATTTTCGCTGTTTCGCCTTCCTGAGATAATATTTCCGATAAAACACCTGCAACAGGAGACGGGACATTGAAACTTGCTTTATCTGTAACCATTTCAACCAGGTCATCGCCTTCGCTTACTTTTTCGCCTTCATCAAAATGCCAAAAAGAAACAGTCGCTTCTTTTATATCTTCGCCCATTTCAGGCAACATGACTTCCATTGCTTATCTCCTCATATATCTCTCTCGCTTTGTAGGAACTTCTGACAAACGGAGCGCTTAAAACTGCGTTGATACCGATGGATTTTGCGAAATCAGCGTAATAATCAAATTTATCCGGGTTTACGAATTCCCGCACTTCTACGCAGCCTTTTGTTGGCTTTAAATACTGGCCTATGGCAATAATATCGCAGCCTGCGCTGCGCAGGCTTGTTATTGTTTCAAGGATTTCCTGTTCTGTCTCGCCAAACCCCAATATTATACTACTTTTTATTAAAATGTCACTATTGTTTTTTACGTATTTTAATATATTTAACGAATTATTATAATCGGCCTGCCTGCCCACGGCTTCGCCGTGAGGCGAGCCGCAAGGCATAGCCCTGGGCCTTATGCTTTCGTACAGCCTTGGCACAGTTTCTATATTATGCGCAAAAACATCGATTTTTTCAAGTATTATTTTATTAATCGCATTTAGATTATTATTAAAATCCGGGGCCAGTGTTTCTATCCTTACTTTGGGATTTTTATTCCGGATTGCCCTTATGGTATTCACAAAATGGCCTGCGCCGCCATCAGCAAGGTCATCGCGCGTAACGGAAGTAATAACAACGTAATCAAGGCCTAATTTTTTCACTGCATCCGCTATTTTTTCCGGCTCTTTGCTGTCAGGCGGATTCGGAACACCTTTTTTGACCGAGCAAAAAAGGCAATTGCGTGTGCAAATGTTTCCTAAAATTAAAAATGTCGCTTCCTTATTTTTAAAGCATTCGCCGATATTCGGGCAATGCGCGCTTATACATACGGTATGAAGGCCGCTATCTTTAAGCAGCTCATTCATTTCATTTATTTCTTTTATCGGCAACTGCCTTTTTATCCACTGCGGAAATGGCTTCATATTTAATACCTGATAAAGAAATCCGTTACTTTGTTATCCGCATGCCGGTGCATTGCTTTAAAACGTATACTCACAGACATTATCGTAAGCCCTATAAGTATGAGTATCGACGCTACTATTATCGATAAAAGCTGCGGATACGCGATTATCAACACGCCCATCATTACCAGAAATATTCCTAATATCATATTTACTCCTTTTAAAGTTTACTCGGCGACGGGTCCTGTCTGCCGAGCCACCTTACCGTGCTCAGCTTCGCTTGCGCGCGGTAAGGCCTTCGGCTCGGCAGGCCACCCGTCGCCACAAAACGATTCGATAAGTTTACATTTCACTCGCTCTTTAAAAATAGTATTGGTTTCCTTTTTGGGAACGGCGCCCATTTTTCCCATTGAGGTGATTTTTGTATCCTTGAATCCGCAGGGGTTGATCCAGGAAAATGGCGTTAAATCGCAATTTACATTTAAGGCGACACCGTGATAAGTTATCCAGCGCGATACGCCTATACCTATAGAGGCAATTTTACCTTTGCTTGTCCAAACACCAGTTTTCCCTTCTACTCTAAAGCCATCAATATCATATTCGCGTAAAAGCTGAATGACCGCTTCTTCGAGACAACGCAGGTATTTGTGAAGATCGGCTACTTTCACTATTGGATACACAACAAGCTGGCCGGGGCAATGATAGGTAACATCTCCGCCGCGGTCGGTTTCTACGACTTCAACACCCTTTTCTTTTAAAAATTCTTTCGAGACAAGTATATTATCTTTTTTACCCGCTCGCCCTATGGTAAAAACCGGATAATGCTCAGTAATAATTATATGCTCCGGCGCGCCATTAGATTTTATATCGTTGAGTATTTTTTTTTGGAGGGCATAACACTCGAGATAATGCGACAAACCTATATCTAAAACTTTAATATTCATGCGAGTAATTTAAAATGTTTGCACTAAAAGGTTTTGTATGTTTGCTGTAACGATTCTAAAAAGAGAGGAAGGTAGTTTGAGCAGGGCTTGCGGAGGCGTCGCGGGCATGGTTCCCGCCGAAGGCGGGAGAGCGACGCCGAGGACAGAGCGAAAAATCC